>CAZJLG010000111.1:0-5172 GCA_964546665.1 uncultured Candidatus Bathyarchaeia archaeon | reverse complement strand
GGCTTGGGCATCAACAGCTTTGATGTTGCGAAGCTTGTCTCCAGCCAGATACAAGGGAATCTTGTCGTTCACGCCAATCACTGGGGCTCCGCAGCAGTCTGTTTCATACATGTAATCCAAGCATTCTGCCCCCGTTGCCTCAATCAGCTGCTTCAGCAGAACAGGATTCTCGGGGTCATCAAAGCCTACGTACTTTGCGGGACGCAAAATGTGGCAGCCATTATGCTCAGCCACCTTCAGTCTGGTGAGAGGCTTCACAACAGCATCTTTCACTTTCTCTATGCCAACGTCTTCGATGAGAGCCTGAATAAGGTGCTTGACAGCAATTTTTCCTCCCTGGAACTCCATGCCGATTTCTTTCAGGTGCCCGTTAACCCGCTCTTTGAGCTTCTTGTCCTCCTGCAGGCTCCGATTCACCTTCCGCAGGGTTCCAGCGCATCCAGGACACAGAGTCAGTATGTTCAGGTTCTGCTGTTCAGCCAAGCAGAGGTTCCGCGCAGCCAAAAGCAGCATCGCGTCATGGTCAACAGAATCTATGGGCAAACCGCAGCAGTTGAACTCAGGCATTTCAACCAGCTCCACGCCCAGCCTCTCCAGCACCTTCCGGGCAGAGATTTCATAGCCTGTGATTCTGTACGGGATGACGCAGCCCAAAAAAAGCAGATACTTCAGCTCAGCCATGCTACCGCTTCTCCATCTTCGCCTTTGAAACAGCTGTAGCATCAAAAAGCTTAGACACATCCTCTAGGTTGGCTTTAGGCAGAGGCGGCAGCCCCTTCTCCACTCGCTTTTTGAGGCGCAACTCGGGAATCCTGTACGCGTAACCGGTCTTCAGGATGTTATCAGTCAACTCCTTGAAGACGTCGGGGATAATGCCCTCCTTCACAGCCATGTTACGAAGAGCCCTCACAACAGCGGCAATGTCAACGCCCTGAGGACAATGATCAACACATGTGAAGCAGGCGGCGCAGAGCCAAAGCGACTCGCTTGAAAGAAGCTTCTTCTTCATCCCCAGCTGGGTCATCCGCATAATTTTTCTGGGGCTGTAGATTTCGCTGAACCGTGCTATGGGACAATCAGCGGTGCAGGTGCCACATTGAAAACATAATTTGATTTTTTCGATGCCCGGAACCTCACGGATTTCACGTTTAAAGTCGGGGTCTAGGTCCCCCATTTTGATTTCCCTTCTCAATCGGGTGTCATTAGCCTGCTTCCTTTCAGACATCGAATCAACCTCATACATCAGAAGGATAGAAATTGCGTGATACTTAAGAGAGTAAACCAGAGGAAAAACGTCTTTAATAAACGATACGACTCTAGCATGCGCTAAGTAAACAACAAAACAAAAGAAAAGATGGGTAACCGAAGTTACCTGACTAGCCCTAATTGGCGCCCTTCTTTTTTAGGATGTACTCGTGAATTCCACGAGCAGCCGTTCTGCCGGCGCCCATAGCGCTGATAACAGTAGCCGCTCCGCTGACAACGTCTCCACCAGCATAGACGCCATCTTTCGTTGCTGCGCCAGTTTCCTCATTGACTATGATTGTGCCATACTTGGTGGTCTCAAGACCCTCAGTAGTCCGCTGAATAAGAGGATTAGGAGTCTGGCCAATCGCAATAATCACAGTGTCAACGTCCATAGTGAATTCTGAGCCTTCGACAGGGACCGGTCTGCGCCTTCCAGAAGCGTCAGGTTCACCAAGCTCCATCTTGATGCACTCCATGGCCTTCACCCAGCCGCTTTCGTCGCCAATGAACTTTGTTGGATTATTCAGCAACCTGAAGATGACGCCTTCTTCCTCAGCGTTCTCAACTTCCTCAGCGCGGGCAGGAAGCTCCTCCTTAGAGCGCCGATAAACGATGTAGACCTCGTCTGCGCCAAGCCGTAAGCTGCAGCGCGCAGAGTCCATTGCAACGTTTCCGCCGCCGATAACAGCAACCTTTTTGCCAATCCGTATAGGCGTGTCATACTCCGGAAACAGGTAGCCCTTCATCAGGTTGACGCGAATCAGGAACTCGTTGGCAGAGTAGACTCCGCCTAGGTTCTCGCCAGGAATCCTCATGAAACGGGGAAGACCGGCACCGCTGCCAACAAAGATTGCGTCAAAGCCGTCAGCGAACAGTTCATCGATGGTGTAGATTCTTCCGATGGTGTAATTGGTTTTGACGTCAACGCCAAGCTTTTTGATGTAGCTGACTTCAGCCTGTACAATCTCCTTGGGTAACCTGAATTGGGGAATACCATACATAAGAACGCCGCCAGCCAAGTGCAGAGATTCAAACATCACTACCTTGTGGCCTAGCTTCACCAAGTCAGCGGCGACAGTAAGACCTGCAGGACCAGAACCGACAATCGCAACTTTGCCAGTTACAGGGGCATCGTCTAGCTTGGGGACAGTTACGCCCTGGTTTCGTTCATAGTCGGATGCAAAGCGTTCAAGACGCCCAATAGAGATGGGATCGCCCATTTTGCCCAGCACACACATCTGCTGGCACTGGTTCTCCTGAGGACAAACACGTCCACAGACAGCAGGCAGACTGTTCTTCTCTTTGATTTTCAGGCTAGCGCCGATGTAATCCTTCTCTTTAATCAGTTTGATGAAGTCTCGAATAGGAACCTCCACAGGGCAGCCTTGAACACAGCGAGGATTGGGACACTGGAGGCATCGTTCAGCCTCAGCAAGAGCCTGCTCCTCGTTGTAGCCTAAAGCTACCTCATAGAAGTTGTGAATCCGTTCCAGAACATCCTGCTTGTCCATTTCTATGCCATGTTTTCGTTTTTCTTTATCCACGCTTCACGCCTCCTCCAAGCTTGTCATAAATCATAGACGCCATCCTTTCCTCTGGCAGATATAGCCGCTGCCTCGAAATGAGTTCGTCAAAATCGACGTCAAGACCATTAAATTCGGGACCATCCATGCAGGCAAACTTTGTTACGCCACCCACAGTCACACGGCAGGCGCCACACATGCCAGTGCCGTCAACCATCAGCGACGCCAAAGTAACCATGGTTTTTAGACCGTATGGACGGGTGAGGTCAACAACCTTCTTCAGCGTCGAAACTGGACCCATAACCACGGCGTGGTCAAACTTTTGAGCCTTCAACACGTCAGCCAAAAAGTCGAGACTTTGATTGCCTTTGGAGCCGTCATCAGTGGCAACAAAGAACTGGTCTGCAACTGCCTTCAACTCATCCTCGTAGACCATATCGTCTTTCGTTCTGCCAGCAACAGCAATAAACAGCTTGTTTCCGTTTTTGCGAAGAGCCTGAGCCACATAATGCAGTGGGGCGCACCAGACTCCGCCGCCAACAAGCAGCACTTTGCCAAATTTGCCGACTTCAGCGGGGTTTCCTAGGGGACCAGACAAGTCTGTTATTGAGTCGCCTGCCTTCATTTTTGCAAGCTTCTTTGTGCTTCTGCCAACGGCATGAAAGGCTGTGGCGACAGTTCCCTTGTTCAGGTCAACTCCTGCGATTGTCAAGGGGACACGTTCGCCCTTTTCGTCGAGGCGGATAATCACGAATTGTCCAGGATTGGATTTTTTGGCTACATCCGCTGCGTCAATCTCTATCAGGTATATGTTGGGTGCAAGTTCTTTTTTGGTAACTATCTTATACATTCACGTTCACGTCCTTGTTAGTTGGTTTTTGCCTCCGTTTTAGGAATAGAAGAAATCTTTTTCTTGAATTCCGCAAGTTTTTCCGTGAATTCTCCCGGATACTTTGGGCTAACACGGAAGGAGTCGAAGCGGTCATCCAAGTTGTACTCCTTAAGAACAACCTTTAGCGCCGAGAAGTTTCGTTCTCCCAGGTATGTTCCTTCCTCAAGCTTGCAAAGTTCTTCGGGACAGATAACTGCCATAACTCCGTCAAAGCCCAAGCTCAGCGCCTCTAACACCAGAACGGGGTCAAAGCCTTTGGCGCAGGGAAGCTCAATGATTGTGATGTCGTCTGTAAGGCATCCCTTCTGCACATCATCCAATGCTGTGAACTCTGACCATTGGCAAACAAAGAGCAGAATAGCGGGTTTGCCTTGAGCTTTGAGTTTTGCGGCTTTTTTGCTGCAGTTCTTGATGATTTCGGTTACGGGCTCGAACTCGTAGCCTCGGAGTTCTATGGCTTGATGTGGACAGACTAGGGCGCAGGCTCCGCAGCCCATACAGTCTTCAGTTTTTATTTCTGGAGTGCTGACGTCCTTCCACACTATGGCGTCGTAGGGGCAGATGAAGACACATTTGCCGCAGCCAACACATTTCGTTGTGTCATAGACAGCCTTCAAAGAGTTTTTCTTGATAATCAAGTTCGCTGGGTCATAGCCTAACACATCCACAGTTTCCTTCAGCAACTCGAACCTATTGACGCCGATTTTGCTTCCTTTTTTGAATCTGCAGAAGTCTTCTTCACATTGCAGAACAAGGATTTTTTCTACGCCAGCAGCCAAGTTGTTCAGGTAGAACTCGGGAGGAACGCGCCCAACGCAAGGTAAACGAAGGGAAACATAGTTCTCCAAATTTTCGTCTTTAAGGGTGTCTTCAATTTTGAAGGTGACAGGATTGCTGCCTCTGCATTCTAGGACAAGAGTTTTTGCTCCTTTTTCAGCCATCTCAGCTTGGACCTTTTTGGTCAACGAATCAACATCATAGTATACGAGGTCGATTGCTGACAGGGGGCAAGCGCTTACACATAAGCCGCATACCCGGCACTCGTCCACATTCAGGATGATTTTGTTCTGTTCTTCATCCTTTGATATGGCTTCGAAGGGACAAACAGCAACACATATTCCGCAGCGGCTACAATAGTCGTCTGCGATTTCTATTCCAGCGGTTCGACATGGTTCAGACGTCATCTTACTCTCCACTCAGAAGTCATTTTTTCCTGAAGCATTGAGAATACTTCACTTCTTGACATGAAACTTAAAGTTTTCTCTTAAACCAGCCATAAATCACTGAAACTCAGCTACACAAAACGGTTAGGTACCGCAAAATTTTGAGGAACAAACCGTCAAGCAAAAAACCGTCAAGCAACTTTAACTGGCACCGCTAGGAGGAGCTGGGCAGCTTTTCGAAAAAGTATCTCTTTATTAGTGGCGTCGGGAAAGATGTTTTTCTGCTTATACGGGAGTTAGGCTAGCCTTTGCGTGCCGAAATCAAAGTCAGCGGCATAGTTCAGGG
>CAZJLG010000110.1:0-5183 GCA_964546665.1 uncultured Candidatus Bathyarchaeia archaeon | reverse complement strand
TCTTTTGTCATGTTACACAAAAAATGTGTAAACTACTTTATAGCTTCTGTTGTATGCACACCGCGTATCTGCACACAGCTTACTTTCCCACGTGGACGTCAAGAACAATTTGATACCACCGAGGCCCAATCGTTCTAACGATTCGCCCAAACTCTACCCGGAACTCACCGCACAGAGCACTCAGCTTCTCTGAAAGTTTACTCTCGGCTTTTTTTATTGGGTCCTCGTTCTTGTCGGCGTGCTCAAAGCTGTAATGGTGAATCCAGCCTCCAGCAGGCTTCAAAGCCAAAAGTGCAACGTCCAAGTATTCGTAGGCTTTTTCAGGCAGTGGCATAAGAACCCTGTCAGCAACGTTCTGCAGTTCTGTCTCGATGACCGTTTTTGCGTCTCCCTGAAGAGGAACAACCAATGTTTCAGCTCTGTTAAGTCGAATATTCTCAAGAAGATACTTGAAGGCAGAAGGATTAATGTCCACAGAATAGACTTTCAGGGGCTCGGAATGTTTTGCGATGGCTATGGAGTAGCAGCCTACACCTGCGAACATGTTCACGACGGCTTCCCCCTTTTTGATTAGCCCAGCGATTCGCATCCGCTCATAGGAGAGCCTTGGTGAAAAGTAGGCTTCCCTTAAGTCAGTTCTGTAGACGCAACCCTGCTCCCTGTAGAGTGTTTCGGTTCTTTTTTCTCCTAAAACAAACTCTAAACTTCGCAACCGAAAATCGCCAGAAACAGAGCTGGATTGCCGCCACACCGCCCTAACTTCCCGGTGTACACTCATGATGGCTTCGGCGATGATTGTGCTTTGATGCCTCTGAGAGTCGGGAACCCTGACTATGGCGATGTCGCCGACGATGTCAAAGCTTTTGTATATCCGCTTTAGTTGCTTGGGTTCAAGTTTGCCAGCGAGAACTGTTTTCAGGTTTGTTTTCAGTTGAATCATTCTCCGGTCAGCATGTAAGAAGCTGTGAGGTTACGCAGGGTCTTTCGGCTTGTATTTTCCTCTTCCTTTATATTTGCCACTGTAGCGTCTGCTCTTAACCCGTTTCTGGATTGCTTTCTCCTCAGCCTTTTCCTCATCCATACGCTTCGCCTAATCCATATTTTTCACGTTTATTGCAAACATATAAAAAGATAACTTAGCGGTCGTTCCAGAATCGTTTGAACACAACAAAAATTTCTGGCTGCAAAATCTTATAAACAAAAATGACGGATAATAACTTTTTGAGGTGAAAAAATGCTATCATCAATTGTGGCACAAACTGAATGGGTTGGACTAGGCTTTGCAGGGCTGCTATGTCTTGTTCCGTTAGTCTGGTTCATAATATCTATCCTACTTTGCATTTGGGTTTACAGAGACGCTGAATCTCGGGGAATGAGCGGTGTACTATGGCTTATCGTTGTCATAATAACTGGAATCATCGGCTTGATAGTGTATCTTGTAGTCAGAAAACCGGAGACAACCACAACGACCACCACGTCCCAGCCCCCGTCAAATCCCCCCGCCTAGGCTATGCCTACCTGTGACTGGACACATCAACTCCGAGAATCCACGCACGTCACAAGAAAGAGAAGCGCAGAACTTTTTCTTTGCTAGCTCTTTCTTGTTGACGCTGAAGGATATGTTGCTAGTCTACTGTATCAAAGGTAACTGTTTGTGGCTATTATGGGTAATATCGTAGATGCGCTTGTTTATGCTTTTAATTATATAGGACATTTAGTCTGTCATCAGTTACCCGAACGTAGCTTCTGGGTCGGTGGGCACTATCTTCCTGTTTGCGCCAGAGACACGGGAGTCTACCTTGGCTTTTTCATAGGCTATATGCTGTTGCCACTGCGCAAAAAGGATGCGTGCGGTCCACCTAACCTTTGGATGACTCTTTTGATGACGATGCCCATGGTTATTGATGGCACAACCCAACTCGTTGGTTTCAGAACAAGCACAAATGAGCTTAGGCTGTTAACTGGACTTTTATTTGGTGCAGCTTTAGCGCCCTTGCTGATTTATTCGCTTGCACTGCTTCCAACCAGCAAAAGTGTTCCATGGTTACGCAAAGTCATCCCAAAATGTGTTGAACTGGACGATAAGGATTCTTGGCTTAGCCGCAGTGCCCTCAGTCGGGGTTTACTGATCGCAATAATTCTATTTTTCGTCATTAACGCGATGGCTGGTTCCTCAGACCAGATTTTTTACTGGATATTGAGTTCTCCAATCATCTTGGCCATTGTGTTACACATTTTTGTTCTGCCAATTTTTGTTGTCGTTTCGCTTCTAGTCTCTCTAAAGAAGGGACTTTTTAATTCCCAGTTACGGGAGAATAACTAGACTCAACGAACACAAAAATGGGTGCAAATTAAGTTTCAGGTTTTGCTTTTAATGCTACTGACTTCTCTACACATCTCTGTAATGTAGAAAAAACAACTTCAGGGTCTCCAGACTTTCCAACGAAGGCGTTGGCGCCTAACTTGAAGGCTTTAAGTGCTGTCTCCTTATCTTCTGTTACAGTAAACACGATGAAGGGAACATCGTATTCCTTGTCTCGAAGCGCCTTAAGAAACTCGAACCCATCTGCCAGCGGCATCTGGATGTCACATATGATTGCGTCAGGCCTCTTGTTTCTCATCTTTTCTAAGGCTTCATCAACCGAAATGGCTGTTTCCACGTTGAAGTTGCCCTGCAGGTTTAGACTTTGTTTCGCACTTTTCAGGAATGCTTTATCATCATCTACAAGCAGAACGTGAATCGGTTCTCTTTTATTCGAACCTTGCATCATAACGTAAAGGTGCACCCTACTGGCAATAAAACATTGACGTACACAATGTGCCCCTATCGTGTCAAAAAATGTTAAATAGTAACACATTGTAACCATTTTTGTTGAGGGAACATTTTTTGCATCTGAACAAAAAAAGAAAAACAGTCGGTCGTTCCTTCAGAATAGACGAAGAATGGCTCCAAGTATTGAATGAGGAAGCCGAGAGACAAAGAATCAGCGTCAACGCCCTCATGAACTGGCTTCTTCAACAATATGCGTACATCAGGTTTCTGCTACGTTACGGCGCAATAACCTTGACCCGTAAAGGCTTCGCTTCCCTGCTTGATTGCTGCCCAGAAAACGAGGTGAGAAAAAAAGGTAGAAAGGCGGGCTCAGAGATTACCAGAGACGTTCTGTTGACGATGGGAGCCGTGCAGGATTACGATTTTGTGATTCTTGTGATAAAGAAGATTCTTGCCGAGTTCGCAGGATGGTTCGAGTGCGACCATCACATCAAGCGCGATAGAGAGATTCTTCATTTTCGTCACGACTTGGGAATCAAATGGAGCATCTACGTTGAGGCTGCAGCATCTGAAACCTTCAGTTCTATATTAGGTAAAGAGGTTACAACCGAGATTTCCGACTCCTCTGTAACCGTGACAATATACAGACAAAACAAAAACGGCATAACTCACATGTAACCAGAGGATGGAGCCTCGGGCGGGGTTTGAACCCGCGACCTCTGCCTTACCAAGGCAATGCCCAACCAGCTAGGCCACCGAGGCTTGTGTTTGTTTCGGCTATGTTTGTTGATTAACTGTTAAATTAAGGTTTTCTAGTTTGCTACTGTTTTGGATAAAAAGTTGACAAAAAAGAGGAAGCCCTGTTCTATTTGCTCTTGTTGGGTTGTTTTTTGGTTAACCTTTGTTCGATTGCGATTGCGCTAACTGTGGCTATGATGCCTATGATTACCATTGAGGAGTATGCTGGAAACTCTGGTATAGTCCAAACGCTTGAGTCTGCAAGTCTTGACACACTTGACCATGTTGTCAGGTAATCTCCTGTTTGGTTATGAATTTCCAAGGAGTTTTCAACAATAACTCCAGTTTCCTTGTCCCAGTAGAGGTTTGTTGATTGCACGAAATAGTGGTCAGTTTCCTCGATTGTCCATGAATACTCGTAGGTCATGTTTATGTGATTTAGGTTTCTCGTGCCGTCTGGGTACGTTTTGGTTGTTGTCTCATTTATTGTAAACGTAGAATAGTCGCCGGAAGTGTAAATGTTATCATTTGCGCCAAGATTGGCTGCGATAATCGTGAGAGTTGCGTTCACTCCGTCTCCAGTATCTACGTCTATGTAACCATCTTCAATTTCTTCAGTTCCATTTTTGTAATGAGTCAAATACTGAACCGATACGTTTGTGCCGGAAACGCCTGTAATCATCATTGTCGCCCACTCTGTCGCGTTTATAATTTCCATATCTTCATACTCCAGAGGAGGAAAAACTGCGTCTGGGTCGTTGGAGTTCCAGTTAACTTCGATTTCGTAGTTAAACCAGCTGCCTTCTGTAACGCCAACTGTTCTCTGTTGGGCTGATGCTACGGCTATAATCAGTGTATACAACAAAAGTGTTGAAATGAGTTGTAACAGGACAACTCTGTGTTTCATGTCCTTCACCCACACATCAAATATCATATGTCTTAATATATAACATTTATTAAGTGATTCTCCATTATGACCCACAATCATAACAGAAAGTCGTCAACTATAAAGAAAATGTTTAATTTACGTTCCCTGCTCTATGTGATGGTAATGCGGGGGTCGCCGAGCCAGGTCAAAGGCGCAGGGCTTAGGACCCTGTCCCGTAGGGGTTCGTGGGTTCGAATCCCACCCCCCGCACCATCATCGATTTGATGAACTGACTATAGGACGTGAATAGAGTGAAAATATGTGATATTAAAGAGGGAGATAGCGAAATCAATGTTGAAGGAGAAATCACAGAGAAATCCTATGCCCGCGAGGTACGCAGCAAGTACGGTTATCGACCTTTAATGGTTGCAGATGCTACGCTTAAAGACGAAACAGGAAAAATAACCTTGACGCTCTGGAATGAACAGGTTAGCCAGGTTATGGTTGGCAATAAAGTGAAAATCGAGAATGGATACGCTAAATCTTTCAGGAATGTGCTGCAGTTGTCCACGGGTAAATACGGAAAATTGACTGTCCTATAAACTCTAAGCTTCTGGCTTTTAGTAGGACCTTTAGATTAGCCCCTTCCGAGCATAGTGAACATTTACTGTGCATAGCTTTGCTTCATAATTAATGTTAAATATCAACAGGAAACAAAGTTATTCTTGAAGGAATAAAGCAGTGGATAAGGAATCTTTAGCTGATGAACTTGAAGAATTTAGCAATCAATTGCTTGACTTGAGA
>CAZJLG010000109.1:0-5189 GCA_964546665.1 uncultured Candidatus Bathyarchaeia archaeon | reverse complement strand
TAATTCACCCCCCAAAGATCGTCTTAACTGGAATGACCCTTGGATTTTTAGAAATCGCCAAACGATTGGTAGCGGACAATGGAACAGTAAGGACATTTTCTACGTGAATGGTTGGATTGAAAAAGGGAAAATAAAATACTTGTATTTTATACAGGGGCGTTGTTACGCTTCAGAAGAAAGCGTCTACAACAAAAAAATAGCTGATCTTAAAAAAAATATTGAAAACTATCTTGCTGCTGAAGGACTAGAGGCGAATAAAACAATCGGTTTAGGAAAAGCAAGCAATATCGACCCGCTTGGCATCACAAACCTAAGAATTAAAGGTATTTGGAAAATTCAGAATCCATTAATAGCATTCTCTGATATCTACATTTATGATAAAAAGAAAGACTTTACCTTGATTGCGTTAATGTTAAAAAACAAATTTGACTCATTTCCAGAAAATGATATTGATGCAATAATGAAAGACAAACAAATTAATGTAAGTGATGTGAAAATAAAGAATCCAAACAATCCTGAAAAAAAGATTCAGGCTAAACTCATCACAATTTCATGGTAGATATTATACACACGCGATATTTTTAATATTTAACCCTTGTTAACACGGCTTTCAATATTCCTTTGAAAAAATGAGAAACTAGGCGACCATATAATACGTGACTTCACCAAATTGTTGCCGATTTTCTGTAATGTGTATTGGGTAATCTTTTAGCTTTTAGGGGGTTGTTTTAGAATGCGAATTGTGGTCTCTTTGATAGCAGCTTTGGCAGTGTTAGGGGCTTGAAGGGTTTGTCTGCTGTTTCCGCCTTTATTTCGTCTATCAGTTCCTGAAGTTTCATGTTTCTGGTCTTCTTTTCAGCTTTCCGGTCTCGAACTGGCAGAACATCTGAAGCTAATTCTTTTTCGCCTATGACAAGAACATAGTTTACCCACTCTTTTTCGGCTGCCCTGACTTTTTTGCCCAAACTGAGGGGTCTGTCGTCCACGTCAACCCGTATGCCGTTGCCTTCGATTTGTTTCATCAGCTTTTCAGCTTCATCCTCGAACTTTTCTGAAACAGGAACTATCCTCACCTGAGTAGGAGCCAACCACAGCGGCAGTATCGGAACTTTGCCCTTCAACGAGTCCCTGTGAGCCTTCTCCAGCAGAGCGTAGACGTCTCGTTCGATGGCGCCGCTTGGGCTACAGTGAAGAACCAGCGGATACTGTTTCTCGCCGTTCTCGTCAACGTAGGTCATCTCATAGTGCCGAGCGTTTTCGATGTCAATCTGATCCGTGGAAAGGGCAGAAGCCTTGTTTAGGTTGTCAACGAAGTTGAATTCCCACTTCAAAACAAAATAGAAGAACCGCTCCTCCCACATCTCCACCAGCACTGGCTTACCGAACAACTTCACCATAGAGAGAACAAACTCTTTATTCTCTTCATAGAAGTCCTTTGTCACGCGAATAGCCAACTCGAAATCGGAGTCCTTGCTCAGCTCCAACCCCTTCTCTAGTATATCCATGGAAAGCTTGAACCTAACCAGAAACTCCTTTTTGGCTTGGTCTAAGTCAGCAACTAGCGCATGACAGTCAGGCATCGTAAAGCATCGTAGTCGCCGCAAGCCTGTTAATTCACCGCTCTTCTCGCGTCTAAACGAATACTTGGTCAACTCGTAAATTCGCAGAGGCAACTGCCGATAACTGAACTGGGCATCATGAACCATAAGAAACTGGCCAAAGCAGGCGCTGAACCTCAAAAAGAAGTCCCGCTTATCCGAGCACAGCAAATATTGCCTTGCAGGAAACCGCTGAAGATAATGGGCAATAGCCGGATGCTCGATATCATACATGATTGGAGTTTCAACCTCCATTCCGCCATAATCTATCACCTTCTCAGTCACATACTGCTCAAACAGCGACTTTATCAGCCGCCCCTTAGGATACCAACGGAGGTTGCCGGGATCGCTTCCAGGCTCATAATCTGCAATCTCTAAACGCTTCATCAATGTAACATGCGGCGGAACCTGCTGAACAGCTCGGTCCTTCTTGATTTCGTACCTGCACAGCTTCTCCAAGCTTTTGCAGTCCTTGAAGCGAAACTTGTCTGCCGGAATCAGTTCCCCATCGGGCTGCAGAACATACCAGAAAGACCTGAGTTTCTCTTCTGCCTTCAGGGCTTCGCAGACGCCCTCTTCTTTAGCTGTTTCAGAGGTTACGATTCTGAGGTGCTCAGCCAGGGGATGCCCCTTTATGGAGATGGAGAATTTTTTGCACCAACCAAAGGGTGCAGAGTATGTTTCCAGCCCCATGGTCTTGGCAGCTTGCTTCATTTCTTTCAGGATTTTCAGTGCGTCAGCTGGCTTCGCCAAGTTGCTGCTTAGATGCGCGTAAGGATAAATCAGTACCCGATTGACTTTAAGTTGGTCCAGCGACTCTTTGGTTGCTTGCAATGCCTTCATGACAACGTTTTTGTCGTCTCCGTTTTCGACTGCAGTAAACAGCACAACTACGTCTTCGATGCGGTCCTGCAGCTTTTCAGGTTCCTCGGCTAACTCGATTTCTTTTTCTACAGCCTCGTACTCGATAAAGTTTGAATGTAACTGAAGAATCCTCAATCTTCCCAGCCAGCTTCAGCGTTTAATTCAACAAAAGGCATTAGCCGCTGTGCCTCCATTTCTCAAGAAGCTTGTCCTTTTTGCTGCCCTTCTTGTACTCCTTGTAGTGCTCTCTGCAAAGGTAGGAACGTCTGCCCTCATTAACATTCAAACCTGCAGAACTGACCTTATCGCGCGCAAGAGAACGAACCGCCTCCTTGTCACAGTTCTTGACGCTGCATTTCACGCCTTTATCAATCCGACCCAACGTAACTCACCAAGTCTTACATGTACAGTTGACTTATCGCATATTAATCCAGCACTCATTTAATTCTTTTGAGTTAAGCAGGAACAGGAGTTTGAAGCTCGCATTATCTTAGCATAATTGGTCCTGAAAAACGGAAGGTATATGAACAGATTCTAGCGATAATTAATAAACCCCAGTTAACTAACAATATGAGGAAAAGCGATGCCAGTTAAACGAAAGTCCAGAGGCCGAGCAAAAGGCAGCAAAGGCAAAGGCTCACTAGTTCAATGTCAAGGTTGCGGTCAGCAAGTCCCCCGCGACAAAGCCAAAAGAGTATCACGAAGAGTCTCCTTGGTGGACTCACTTCTCTACAAGGAACTTAGACAGCAGGGCACATATATTGCCAGCCGCACCGAAACAACGTATTACTGCGTCTCATGCGCAGTGCATCGTGGCGTGGTGAAGGTGCGTTCGAAAAACGAGCGGAGAACAGGCCCCCCACCGAGAAGAGGAGTTAGGCGCTAAACCACCGTCTTTTTCTTTTCATGTCATTGCGACGCCTTGCGGAAATAGATTGCCCGCTGAATTACGGTCAGATTTGTGAGGACAGCAAGAATAAGCACTCCCCAGCCCAGAGCGTCGAACCAAAAATAGCTGAGAAAACTTGCTAACGCCAGCAGCACTATACGTTCTGCGCGTTCAGCTAAGCCCACAGTCTCCATTTTTACTCCAGCCGCTTCTGCTCTTGAACGAGCGTAGCTGACGAGCAGGGAGCCTACGAGGGCGGCGAGACCCCATGCCACTTCAGTTAATCCGCCGAGAATGATTCCGCAGAGGATGACTGCGTCGGCGTATCTGTCAAGAAGCGAGTCGAAGAATCCGCCGAAGGTTGTGGCTTTTCCGTATTGTCTTGCCAGTGCTCCGTCTAGGGCGTCAAGGAGTCCGGAGGCAAGCATCAGAAGAGGCGCCACTAACAGGAGGATTGGGTCGAGTTTCCATTGCCAGTAGGTGACGGCTGAAAGCACTGCCAAGATTATTCCGAGGACGCTTACATGATTGGGGGACAAGCCTATGCTGTGGAGCGCTTTAGCTACAGAGGTCAACTTCGACTGAACGCTTTGTTTGAATTTTGTCAGCAACCCTTCAACCTCTATCAGCCAAACGCCAGATTTCAGCATCTGCCGATTTTGTTACCTTTATGGGCTTTAATGTATTAAACAGCTTCGTGAAGGCTAGTATGCCTGAGCAACTCTTACAACGTTGTTTGCGGGTTCTCCGCAGACGAGGCATTTGCCTTCTACTTTTTCTGTGGTGTCTTCGGGGAATCCTAGCAGCCGAGCCTCAACAGTCTCCTCTAGGCTGTGACCGCACTCGTCCTTGCCGCACCATGGAACCTCGAGGATTCCTGCCTTTCGTTTCAGCAAAGTTTTTGCTTCACCTAAACTGTTCACACGGTATATTCGCTCTTTCATCCATGCCTCAGCCTTCGTCTTCATGTCCGCTGTCATCTCCTCAGCAAAGGTTTGCACGGCTGAGACCACATCATCCATCTTCCAGGTCTGCTTCTTCAACGTATCCCGCCTGACAATCGTCACTACGGCGTTGGCTAAGTCTCTGGGACCAATCTCGATTCGGATGGGCACACCCCGCAGCTCCCAGTAATAGAACTTGTTTCCGGGAGTCAAGTCACCTCGAAGGTCCAACTCCACACGGTAACCAGCCTCTTTGAGTTTGGTGGAGACATCTGCGCAGGCTTGGTTCACCTCTTCTTCTTTGCCTTTATATGGAACTGGCACGATGGCAACTTGTGTAGGAGCAATTTTTGGGGGCAATACGATGCCGTTGTCGTCTCCGTGGGCAATCAGAACAGCGGCGATTCCTCTTCCAGAAATCCCGTAGCTGGTGGTCCATATGTGCTCCTGGCTGCCATCCACTGTCTCGTAGGTTATGTCGAAGGCTTTGGCAAAGTTTTGTCCCAGATTATGCACGGTTCCAATCTGGAGAGCCCTGCCGTCAGGACACAACAAGTCAAAAGCTATAGTGTAGAGGGCGCCAGCGAACTTGTCCCAGTCAGGTCTCCGGGAAACAACGTAGGGAACGCCAACCTCATCAAAGAACCGCTTGTAAAGCTCCACAGCCTCCTTCACCTGCTCTTCAGCTTCCTCAGCTGTGGTGTGGCAGGTGTGGGCTTCCTTGAAGGTGGAGACCTCCCGCATTCGGATGATGGGACGGGTTGCCTTGGTTTCGTAGCGGAAGACGTTCACGACCTGATACAGTTTCATGGGCAAGTCTGCGTGGGAGCGAATCCAAAGCTTCAGCATAGGCGCAATAACCGTCTCGCTTGTGGGACGCAACGCATACCTGAC
>CAZJLG010000108.1:0-5193 GCA_964546665.1 uncultured Candidatus Bathyarchaeia archaeon | reverse complement strand
AACGCCATCGCCTTTGCCCTGTTCCTCGGAGAAGGCTTACTGTTACGCCAAAAAAACAAACCAGAAAAAAACGGCAACTGAAAGTCAAGCAATTGGCTATTTTGCTCTTGCGTATGCTTCTACCAAGTCACGCGCTGAAAGGACACCCACCAGCTTTTTGTCTTTGGTGATCGGCAACCTCTTAATGTGTTTTGATGTCATGACTGCGGCGGCATCGTGAATGCAGATTCCCAACGGTGCTGTGATAATGGGTGATGAGCAGGCTTTGCCCACGGATATCTTCAAAGACTTGTCTTCTGCCAAGAACTTGGTGAGCAGGTCCCTTTCCGTGAATATGCCTATTGGCTCTCCGTTTCTGGTGATGATGACGCTGCCGATGCTCTTTTCGCCCATAATCTTTGCTGCAGCCTCTACAGATGTTTCCTCGTCCGCAGTTATGACTTCTTTGCTCATGAAGTAATCAACTTCAAACCATGGTCGCATAGTTTCTCTGGATTCAGGTAGACAGCGGATGAGGTCTGCGGCGGTCATGATTCCCACAACTTTGCCGTGTTCAAGGACTGGAAGTCGTCGGATTCTTTTCTCAATCATTATTTGAGCCGCCTTTTTTATGCTGGAGTTTATGGGTATCGTAATGAGCGGGTAGGACATGATTTTCTCAATTTTTTCTTCTTTTATGCTTACTCCGCCAGCCAGCCAATCTTTTTCTAAAGCAATTTCTTTATTCACAACTTGGCGGAGCAGATCCCTTTCTGTGACTATGCCCACTGCTGTCGCATACTTCATCACTATCAAGCTTCCAATGTGTTTTTCGCCCATTATTCTGGCGGCTTCATACAACGTGTTTTCAGGAGTTATTGTCACAATGTCAGAGCTCATGATTTTTCCTATCTCGCAGCGCCGCGTGGCGCCTTCAACATTTTGGGTGTGCACAACATCTTGAGAACCTGACTCTCCACACATAGTCGTTCCCCCTTACTATTATGCTCGCAATTTGTACTTAAAGTACATACATTATTCAAGCAGACTTCTTTGTGCCTGAAACAGTAAATACAGTCATAGCTAATCTAATTGTACCATTCTCCAACAAAAAAGATTTTTGAGTCATCTTCTGAGAAGATGGGGTCATGACACAGAAAGTCTGCATGAAAATAGCTTGGAGTAGTGTTGCGGTTTTCTGAGCCATCAGCGTTCATGAGGTAGATGTCATATTTTCCATCGTTTCCTATGGCGCTTACCATGTACACGATTTGTTCTCCTGAGTGTGACCAGACAGGCAGACCCTGCGTGTATCCCGTGTCTGTGAGGGCTGCTTCTCCTGAACCATCCACGTTGATTACGTAAATGTTGTAGTTGCCATGCGTTGTCTCATCGTCAACCATCCGCTCAAAAACTATCCTGTTCCCGTCAGGACTCAAGTTAGGGTCATAGTCTCCAAACGGCAAAACAGCGTTGCCCCATTCACCTGCCCGCGGAGGCTCCGTAACCTGAGCAAGGTTGGCTCCATCCTCATCCATTATCCATATCTGGCTGTCCCTAGTGAAAGCCAGCTTACCGCCTGAACAATGCAGGTCGCTGTCATGAACGCCAGAATCATAAAACTCCCGCATGTTGCCGCCGTCAGCATCCATCACAAATATCTCCATGGTGTCACGGAAAGACAGAAAAAATATCTGCGTATCGCCAGATGACCAGCATGGAACCAAATCGCAGAACTCGTTGTCAGTAAGCCTCCTATAATCCTCGCCGTCAACGCTGACACTGCAAATCTCCTTGCAGAGGTTTATCGGCGAACCCTCCGCTGCGCACTCGATGCCGTCACGGTCAATCTGCTGGGAAAAAACCAATCGGTCTCCAGCATTGTTGAGTCGTATGCGCGAAATTGTGTTTGCCGAGGAGTAAACCAGTTCCGTTTTTTCGGTTTCCAAGTCTAAAACGTAGATTCCCCATGTATCCTCATGAGGCACCTCTCTGTTCTCTGAAAGTGGCGACTGGTTTTTTGTTATGAATGCTACAAAAAATAATGCAACTATCACACATACAGCAGCTAAAATTGCAATTTTCTTGTAATCTGACATTTTGCAGTCATCAACACCTATGCACAAAGACAATCTAAACAGATGCCAGAGTACCTATTTGAATCAAATCGGTATGTAAGATTTACCTAAAAATTCAAACCCAACAATTAGTCTGCTTCAGCCCGTGGAGATAGATAAATAAAAAAGATGAGGGTAACTTTACAGGAGGAGAACATCTTGTCTTTTTTCCTTGGCAAAGAACGGGGAACAGAAACTTCAGTTGAGCTACCTGCAGAGGCTCTTCACCGCCACCTGATGGCTCTAGGCGCCAGCGGCTCAGGCAAAACTGTGCTCTGCAAATGCCTGATGGAAGAGGCTGTGCGCCACGACATCCCCGTGGTTATTGTTGATCCCCAAGGCGACATCTCCTCTCTTGCCCTGAAGGGAAACCCGGAAGAGATTGAAAGCCACGGAATACCCTTGACAATGCAGGAGGAGTACTTCGAAAAGGCGAGGATAGCAATTTTCACTCCCGCCAGCAGCAAAGGCATCCCCATCAGCGTCAACCCTCTTTCGTTTCCATCAAAAGACACTCCCCACGAGGAAGCCATCTTAGCCCTTGACTTGACAGCCACTTCCCTCTCCAGCTTTCTCGGATACGATCTGGGCTCAGACGCTGGAAAAGGAGCCAAAGCATACCTCTTCACGCTTCTGGAGAATCTGTGGCAAAAAGGAGAAAGCATCAGGGACATGGCACACATGGCTGAAATAGTGCTGAATCCGCCATCAGACATCGCCCCGATGCTGCAGAGTTTCGTCACAAAGAAGGAGCCTCAGGAGATCGCCCGCAAACTAAGGTTTCTTACAGTAGGAACACCATCGTTGATGTTTCAGAAGGGCGTCCAAATCAACATGGACATGTTCATGGACCGAAGCGACGGAAAAGTTCCCGTCAACATCATCTACATGAACACGCTCAGCTCCGGAAACGACAAACAGTTCTTCCTCGCCACACTCCTCAGGGAGCTTTACTGCTGGATGCTAAAGAACCCCTCAGAGGACATCCAGATGCTCTTTTACGTTGACGAAATCGCGCCCTACATTCCGCCCTACCCACGGAATCCGCCCCCAAAAGAGGCGTACGCCTTTCTTTTCAAGCAGGCACGAAAATACGGAGTTGGGCTCGTAGCCGCCACCCAGAACATAACAGACATCGACTACAAAGCCCTTGCACAAGTCAACACCTGGTGCTTGGGTCGCATGATGACACAACAGGACATCGCGCGGGTTAAGCAGATTATCCAGTCCATTGATCCGACCCACGCTGAAATGGTTCTGCAGAAGCTTCCGAGCCTCCGAACAGGCGAATTCCTTCTGCTGTCCCCAGACGTCTATGATGATGTAGTAAATTTTCAGGTTCGGTGGCTAGTAACAAAGCATCTGACCTTGGATGAGCAGGATATTCCTGAGTCCATATTGCCTGAAACAAAACAGTTCTTCGCCAAGTATCAGATAACGCCGGAAAAGAAAGAAACAAAGACAGCGCAAACGGTTTTGGCGTCTCCTCCTCCAGAGAAGACGCTCCCTGAACGAATCCAGCTGTTTCTCAATTCTGTCCGACAAAGCGTCTCAGCAGACTATGTTGCCGAAAACTTGGGCGCCGTAGTCAAGGACGTTGAGAAGGCGCTTAACTCGTTGGTCAGGTCTAAGGTTGTGAAGAAGAGCCGAGTTAGAGGCGACGGCGAGTACCTGTATTGGCTGTCCAAGTTTGGTTTTGAGCCCTCCAAGAACGTTTTGGGGGAGGTTTTGGCGATTCCCACGAGAATAACGCAGGTGGAAGCCTTTAATCGCGCTAAATCATGGCTTGAAGGCGGTCTTTTCACCAAAAAGGAAGAATTTTATGATGCAACATTTTTTCACATGCCCATCTGGAAGGTTTCGGCAACCCGCAAAGCCAAGCACCTGCTATTCTTCAGAAAAGAAGAAGTTGACACATACTACGTCAGCGCAACAACCGGAGCCCTGATTTCTCTTGAGCGAGGCGCAATGCTGTTTCACACTGTGACAACAAAGAGCGCTGGAAAACTCAAAGACTTCGATGACGACGTTGACATCACGTTTATTCCAAGGCTTCCCACGGAAGTGCCTAGGATTCCTAAGGTAAAGATTGGAAGAGACAAAATCTACTCAAAGCTGCAGCTGACTTTAGGCGTTAACCCCGTCTATTCTGAGCTTGTGCTGTTGCCTGTTTGGACGCTTAAAGTGAGACATAAAAAGAAGAAGAAAAAGCGCTCAATCTTCATGGACGCGGCTACAGGACGCAAACTGGTTGGAAACTTTAAACCCAAACGCGGTTCAGCCCCAAAGCGGCGAACTCAGCAAAAATGACTTAAACCCTTTGGCTCAACTACCTAGTGAAAATAGGGATGAGAGACATGAATGCAGAAGACGAGTTGATTTCTAAACTTAAAGCGGAAATAGGTAAAACCTTGTCTCCCATGTTTGCCGGAGTGGCGGAGAGCATGCTGGAGAAAAACAAAGATGTAATCATAAACTGGCTGAAAGAAAACAAGGACTTAGTGAAAGAAGTTATCGAAAAATGACACCTTTTTGTCTTGACGATAAAATCTAATATAGTACTTTTGCTGATGAAGCACCTAAGGAGAAAAACAAAATGGGAGCAGTAAATGATATTGCCAAAGGCTTTTCAAAGAATCAACTCATCGGATACTTCCTGATACTGTGGGCTGCAACGTTCTTCTTCAGTTCACTAAGCGGTTTCGTAGGGGCTGCAGAAGGATACGGCTCTATCGCCGACATCATAATTGATGTTCTTTGGAGCTTGGTAGAACTAGGTGTCACTGGCGTTCTTGTCCTCTTAGGACTCAAATTCCTAAATGAAAAGCAATAACCAAAAGCTATCTCCCCCTTTTTATTTTTTATAATCATAAACTGCTACAGGCAATCTGAACTAGAGCAAATTTTTATCTTTTGAATACCGATATTATTGCTGATTGTAAAATGAACACAATTGAAGTCATGGCGCTAACAAAAATCTTCGACAAGAAACTCAAGGCAGTGGACGGCATAAGCTTCACTGTAAAAGAAGGCGAGATTCTGGGTTTTCTTGGACCTAACGGAGCAGGCAAAACCACAACACTCAATATGCTGTCAA
>CAZJLG010000107.1:0-5228 GCA_964546665.1 uncultured Candidatus Bathyarchaeia archaeon | reverse complement strand
ACGGCTCTCTAAGGCTCTCTTTAGGAAAATACACCACAAACGAAGACGTGAATTATGTTCTGGAAGTGGTGCCAAAATCAGTTGAGCGGTTAAGAGAGATTTCACCCTTCAAGAAAGGCTGGAAACAGTAACTTGCGCAAAAGATGCCCCAGCTTAATGACCCGTAACCTTAAAGATTGAAAAACCCTGTAGTGCTAACAGAGACGATACAAACATGCCGCTTGACTTCCCAGAAATTCTTGTAACCGGAGGCGCAGGCTTCATAGGCAGCCACATAGTGGATCGCCTGCTCGATGAAGGAGTAGAAGTTAGGGTTCTTGACGATCTATCTACTGGAGAAAAAACGAATCTAGCCTCACACCAAAACAATAAATCTTTCAGGTTCATAGAAGGCGACATAAGAAACTTTGACACTGTAACTAAGGCAGTTGAAGACGTTGACGCTGTTATTCACGAAGCAGCACTGGTAAGCGTCACCCGTTCAGTAGAAAATCCGCTTCTTTCACACGAAATAAACCTTATGGGAACAGTTAACCTGCTTAAAGCCTGCAAAGAAGCACACGTAAAACGGTTTGTTCTCGCTTCATCATGTGCCGTATACGGAGACACCCAAACGCTACCCATCCAAGAAAACGTGGAACTCAAGCCCCTTTCACCTTACGCCGCCCACAAGTTTGCTGCCGAAAAATATGCCCAAAAATTCCATAAAGTGCACGGACTTGAAACGGTCAGTTTACGTTACTTCAATGTTTACGGTCCCAGACAAAAATATGGTCCCTACAGCGGCGTAATCTCCATCTTAATTAATCGTCTCTTAGAAAATAAGGCTCCAATAATTTACGGAGACGGAACACAGACACGCGACTTCGTCAACGTCAAAGACGTGGTAGAAGCAAACATGCTTGCCTTATCAAAGAAAAAGGCTGTAGGAGAAGTTTTCAACATCAGCACAGGCAAAGCCATCACAATCAACAAGCTTACAGAAACTATTCAGAAAATCATGGACAAAACAACTCTTGAACCCATTCACGCCGAACCAAGACCTGGAGACATAAAGCACAGTTACGGCGACATAACAAAAGCCAAAAGAAAAATAGGATACAAGCCAAGGGTCCAGCTTGAACAAGGGTTAAGCGAACTCATAAAATCATATTCGAAGCAATAAATATCCAGGAACTAAAGGGTGTCACGTTTATCTTTTCAGTCCAAGTTTATTGAATGCTGTGTCTGCAACTTCTAGCACCTGAAGCGCCTCCTGAGTGCTACAAAGCGGATCTAAAACCTCATTTCGTTTAACAGAATCAATGAAACACTGTAACTCCATCAGCAACGGCTCACCTGAAGCCACAGATATTTCATCTTCAACATGCCTAGACAGCCACAATATGTCATCCCAGCGTCCAGTCTCAATTTTTGCTTTAGGCGGGGCTCTATAAGATTTCAGCTTTTGCTGCGCATAGTTCAAGGTGTAAAATCTTTCATTTCCGTACAAATGAATAAGACGCAGTTTGTAGTTCGGGAGCCAACTTGCTTCAATGTGACTATGTATGTGACCGTACTTCAATGAAATATAGGCGTAATCTTCGAAGTCGCTGTTTGATCTGCTGGAAAAATGTGAGTACAGAACTTCTGGCTTCGTTTTGGTGAGATAATTCAGTATGTCGATTTCGTGGGATGCCAAATCTAAAAACACGCCGCTATATTTTGTTCTTGGCGGAAAAGGCCCAAACCTCATGGAAACAGTTGAATAAATCTGAGAAAAATCCACGACTTCCTTTAACTTGCCAACAGCCGAGTTGAACCTTTCGATATAGCCTACAGCCAATACCCTATCTGCTGAAGCCGCCTTTTTCTCCATTTCTTTGCCATTGTGTAAGGTGTCAGCGAAGGGCTTCTCAACCAAAACATGTTTTCCTTTCTCCAAAGCATCTATGACTACATCTTTGTGAAAAGAAGTTGGGGTACAGACACTAATTGCATCTAAATCCTCTCCAAGAAACTCTTCAGAGTCATCACAAAATTTGCAATCATATGTTTTGGCTAGATGCTTTTTATCCGGATTGCTGTCGCAAATACCAACTAACTCACAGTCCTCAAGTTTACTGTAAACCCTAGCATGAGCAGACCCCATGAACCCAAGTCCGATGACACCGACCTTAATTTTCATTTTAATCTCCTGAATGGCTAGGCAACCGCTCGCTAATTTGACGGATAGGGCTAATAAACGTTAGTGAATCCTAAACAAAATACGTCCACATTGGGAAACAACCAGTGTTTCCACTAGAGTATCATCGGTTGCCGTCTTCTTTACGGCTAAGTAGCCCGAAGATACTGAAAGTTTTTAGCATAAAACAGAAACGTGTGAAGAAAATTCGCCATGAATCATAGTGATAAATCAGAAGATTGAAAGCCCAAGAAGAACGTCAACAATGTACCATTTTCAGCTGTCTGTCAGGGACTCTTAGTTTTTGTCAGGATTGCCCTCAAATCTATGAGAATTGGGATTGCAAAGAGAACCATATAGACAAGGTGGGGAATTAGCAAGGATACAGGAACATAGAGTGGAAAACTTATGATCGTAGGCAAGAGAACAGCCAAGACAGGTATGGATAGAATCATGTTTGATGTGCGGGGCTTGAACAGAGAAAGTATGTCTTTTGTTTTGACCATAACAGCCATAGAAATTAGGAAAAACGACCATTCAAGAGCAATATTAAGTAAACTACCCATTCCAACCTGAAAACCATACACATTGGTGCTCAATGGCCACAGTAGCTGCAAATCGCCACCAATTAGATAATCTCCAATTATGACGTGTTGGATTAGTGCTACAAAGTACGGCGCAGCTCTTTTTCTGTAGATCGCAAAGATGGGAATGAAAACGAGACAAAACAGCAACACCGAATGTAGTGGTCCTCGATGCACTAAACCGGGTAGTAGAATGTCGATGTCAGGAAAAACTGACGCTAAAAACACTAAGGGGATGTTAATGTCAACATCCAGCGCTTCTGCTGTAATTTTTCCAGTTAAGTACCCCAGAGCAAAGTGCCCAACAGCATACATCAATTACGTCTCCAAGCATGTTTTGGGGTTTACCAAATCTTATTGGCAAATATTAACAATCCTGTTTTTTAATTTCTTGATGTCGCCAAAAACATCCAACTATTTGTTCGGTTTTCTTTGTGGGATTCCATGTTGGGTCAATAAATGTTTTTCAAGTCTGACAAGTCTTTGTGATGTGCACGAATTTCACATGTGAGGGAGGAAGAGAACGAAAGAGAGCAAAAACGAAAAAAGAACATTCAGGTTTGGGTTTGGTGGTGCGAATAAACCACCTGAACCAAACATTAGAGAAGAAACAACAGTTTCACTTTACATGAGTAAGGTTTGAACAATCACGAATAGTCCCAACAGTAAGATTGTTACTCCTGCCTTCAAGGTTATTCCATTGTCACTTGTTTTCTTGGTGTGATTTGAGCCCAGATATGATCCAACAAATGCACCGAATGTAAGTGGAATTAAAAATGACAATACCAAAGTTAACTGGCCAAAGAAATAGTATATCAAAAGCGAGACTGAACAGGTTACTCCCTCGGCTATTAGTGTTGTTCCAAGCGACTTTTTTGTTTCAAGTCCACTGGTGCACAATCCAGCTACAGCTATTGGTCCAAATCCTCCTCCTGTAAGCGCTTTGTTGAATCCTATTAAGCCACCTATCAGAAATGAATTCCGAAGTTTGTACGTTTTGCATTTCAATTTTAACAGCATAAAAACGCCTAGAACCGCTACTAGAATGCCTATGTATAGTTTTATAATGAATGAAGAGACTTGGACACTTATGAAAACTGCGATAAATATACCTATAATAGCAGTTAAGGACAATGCCGCTGCTGCTGTCCAATCAACTTTCTTGAAGGAATGGTAAAGTCCTCCGCCCTCGAATCCGGTTACAATTTCGCTTACGAGAATAGAATGAACCACGGTAAGACGTGGAAATCCAAATATTAAAAACAGCGGAGTTAAGATTGTTCCGAATCCTCCGCCCAAGTGAGAGTCAATAAATTCACATATCAACGCAGCAATGAATATGATCACAGGAGTTAAAATGAACAAGTCGGAGATCATTTTCACAGCATCTCCTCGGAGTTAGTAGAAGCGCGTGAAATCTGTATAATTTCTCTCTTTTCTACAAAAGCAAGATTAAAAATTTCCAGCAAAACAGATATGGCTGCTATAAACATTGTTTGAAACCAGTTTCTAACAAATACATAAGTTATTGATGTTGTTATGAAAAAAGAAACTACTGACCATGCAAACAGCTTATTCTTTATTCGTGAACTCATTTTTCAGGCCTCTGACACATTTTGACTATTGGTAGCATACCAACACACCACCAATATTTATACTTTTGGTATAATACCAAAATATATTGGTTTTCGTAATATCCTTCTTAGCAGAATCAAACACCAAAACTAGACATGAGAATCACACTCCACATTTTGATTGTACACCAAAACAATATATTGACGATAACAATACCATAACTAGATTAAAATGTTCGAAGACATCGCATCTATTGAGGAAACCAAAGTAACCGTAAGGCAATACAGACACCGTACTACCGTTCCAACCAAGATATTCAAACTATTAGAACTCAAGGACGGCGACATCTTGAGATGGATCGCAATGAAAAACGGAAAAATTTACATCGAGAAAATAGAAAAACGATAACCAACAAATCAAATACACAAACCGCTGATGCCAGAACACATTTTTGACCTGGACAAGAAAATTTAACCCCTAATACGCGCGCACCCCTAAGCGTTCTAAGATTAAAGCTCACGAAGAGCCTATTACGGGCCCTCAGTATGAAAAAACAGCACAACAATTAATGAATTTCTAAAGTTGATTCCCAATTCATCAAACCTTTATAGACAAAAGAGCCAGAAGGGTAAACTGAACTAATATGCTATCTTTCGAACTTAGTGCAATCGACCTCATTTTGGTAGTAGCAGTTTTAGTTCTCTTCTTGCTCTACTGGACAAAGTTATCGACTATTCCCGAAAAAAACTTGTTCAGAGGATTAACGACACAAAACATGAAACAAAAGAAAAACACGGAAAAACCTCAAAACGGTTACGCAGAATGCCCGCGTGGATTTGGGCACATAAAAAGAATTGATGATGATGGCTCTGTCTCTGAAAGGTGCTTAGGTTGCTATCGAATTA
>CAZJLG010000106.1:0-5251 GCA_964546665.1 uncultured Candidatus Bathyarchaeia archaeon | reverse complement strand
ACAAGGGAAAGAAAGTGGGAACAGACTCGATGTTTGAGGCGATAGGAAAAGTTGCAGCAGGCAAAATGAACGAAGAAGAACTGAAGTGCCTTGAAGATGCCGCATGCCCAACCTGCGGGTCATGTAACGGAATGTTCACCGCCAACACTATGGCATGCGTAACCGAGGCTCTTGGCATGTCGCTGCCGGGATGTGCTACTCCCCCTGCTGTGAGCGCTGAACGGCTAAGAATCGCCAAGGCAACAGGAGAAAGAGTTGTCGGGCTTGTGAAGGAAGACTTGAAGCCCAGAGACATATTGTCCCCCGCTTCATTCGAGAATGCCATTATGGTGGATATGGCGCTCGGCGGCTCAACCAACACTGTACTGCATGTTACAGCCATCGCAAACGAGGCAGGAATTGATTTGCCGTTATCCGCATTTGACAAGTTAAGCAGACGAGTTTCCCATCTCTGCAGCATGATCCCAAGCGGACCCTACGACATGAAAGAGCTAGATGAGGCAGGAGGAATCCCCGCAGTTATGAAGCAACTGGAGACAAAACTTCATTTAGACGCTGCCACAGTCACAGGAAAAACGGTCAAAGAAAACATTGCATCAGCGGTTGTTCTCAACCCTGAAGTAATTCGCCCACTAGATAATCCGGTTCATAAAGAGGGCGGCATAGCCATTTTGACAGGAAATTTGGCGCCTGACGGAGCTGTAGTGAAGGCCGCAGGTATATCAGCAAACATGATGGTTCATCAAGGTCCCGCCAAAACCTTCGATTCTGAAGAGGACGCCATGAAGGCTATACTGAGCAAGAAAATCAAGAAAGGCGACATTGTGGTTATCCGCTATGAAGGACCAAAGGGAGGACCGGGAATGCGTGAGATGCTTTCGCCCACAGCCACTATAGCGGGAATGGGACTGAGCGAATCCGTTGCCCTGATTACTGACGGAAGATTTTCAGGAGCCACCAGAGGACCATGCATAGGACACGTGTCTCCTGAGGCTGCTGTCGGCGGACCTATAGGCCTACTGAAGGACGGCGACATAATCGAGATTGATGTTCCGAAAAGAAAACTGAGCGTTAAACTGAGCGATGACGAACTGGCTAAAAGGGCAAAGTCTTGGACCCCAAGGGAACCTAACGTTAAAACTGGCTATTTGGCGCGTTATTCTCAGCTTGTCCAGTCCGCACATAAGGGAAGTGTGCTAAAAAAGGTCTAATCCAGCCAGATGGCACATTCTTTTCTGCCGTGATGCTTGAATTCATTCGATTACAGAGTGGTACCACTTGAGGATGTATTCTGGTAGAAGAAGCCCTTTTTCCCGCAGTCTTGCCGTCAACAGAATTGGCAGGCAACTCAGCACGTAGGCTGCCCTCATATAGAATCTTCTCGGCTTTCCAGGTTCAACTGCCTCCTCAAGAAGAATCCTCAAATCAGAATTCAGGTCAAGAGCTACCCCTTCGCGTCCCACAATAGAGAGAACAGTTCCACCCAAACCTCTGAATCTGTTACACCAGCCAACAACAGGTTTGGTTCTTCCCGAGTATGATATAAGAATCTCAAGGTCTCCGGCTCTAGGATGGGGCGTGTTGACTCCCCGGGCAATATAGACGTCGTCGCCCAGAGACTTCTTGATGTGGAAGAGCCGCACAGCAGTCATTTTAGCTACCTCTTCGGCAGTTCCTCTTCCCCCCAAGAACACGTCACTACGTCTTTCAAGGATATCTAGAGCTGCTTGGATGGCTTCAGAATGAATTGCATTCTCAGTAAGTTCCCTTAAAACTGGTGCTTCCTCAGATACAAGCTCAAGAACCCTGTCCACGGGACTGTCTTCAGCTATTGCTTCGGTAATCATCTGTAACAAAAACAGGCTTCCAAGCTCAAAGAGGTCCCCCATTATTCCTGTTTCGCTGTAAGCGTCAGATGGCAGCTGCTGTTTTTTTCTTCCCTCAACCTTAATCACATGACCGTGCCTCTTGGCAATCTTGGCAATTGAGGAGTTAGAATTAGATGTTATCAACCCAATCGTGAACTTGGTGCTGCCAGTCTCTGTCAAGTATTTTTCCAGCTCTTCAGCGAGGTGCCTAGGGTCGTCTGATTCGCCGCTTCCAGAATTGATAAGAAGAACAATCTTACTGTGCCGCTTTTCTAGTTGTGCAGCAGCATCATACATTCCTCTTCCAGGAAAACCGACATCTTCTCGGGTGATGATTACTTTGGGGTTCTTCATCATGGCTATCTGGCTCATGGCGATGTTTAATGAGTGAAGAGACCTGCCTGAGCCGCCACAGACGATGCAATCTGCAGTTCGCAAATCTTCGTACAATGGAAGCAGGTCCTTTTCTGTTATTTCAAGAAGGTTGTCGCTGATCAGTTCAATGTATTCTACGCCAGAAATTTTTTGTGTAATCCTTCCTCACCTTCTGTTTTATGCCCTGCATCCACGTTAACACATACAGTGCCCTGAAGCTCTAACTTTTGAGTCCGAATTCAGGGACACAGAAGAACGTTATCGTTCATCATCTAATAACCTTTATCCATAGAGCATCTGACCTGCCTGAAACAAGAAAGTTTGGCGCATCAAACTGGAAAAAGCCAAAAAACGATTTTTGTTGCTTAAAAAAATGGTTAAAATTGTGCGCTCATGTAAACGTCAAGTAACGGAAACTGCTGGCTCGTCTGTGACATTTAAGCGCTGTGTCAACCATTTTGGCTATTGTTTAGGGTGAAACGTCTTTGGGAGCTGCAGCAGTGGCTTCTGTTACTGGCTTTCCGTCTTTGTAGGAGCACTGGATTCCAAATTTTCTGACAGCTTCTATACATAAGGCAGGGTCGCATAGAGATGTGCTCAGATATTTTTCTCCGCCATCAGGAGCCATTGCCACCATCAATCCTTTATTGACGTCTTTTGCCTTCTTTCTGGCGATGTGAAAAATGGCGCCTGAGCTTGGTCCCACAAACAAGCCTTCTTGGAGAGCTAAAAGTCTCGCCGACTCCTCAGCATCCTTTGAAGAAGCCGCGTAGATTTCGTCTACCAGTTCAGGTTTCCATATTGCCGGAACATATTGGGTCTCCAGATTCTTCAGTCCTTGGATTGCTGTGCCTGCTTCAGGTTGTACAGCGATAACCTGAACATCAGGGTTACGTTCTTTTAGTCTACATGATACACCCATCAATGTACCCCCAGTGCCAATGCCTGCCACGAAATGTGTAATTTTGCCTCGGGTGTCTCTCCAGATTTCTTCGGCAGTGGTTTCATAGTGAGCGAGAACGTTAGCTGGGTTTGCAAACTGGTTTGGTACAAAGTATTTCTTTGGATTCTGGCCAGCAATCTCATGAGCTAGGTCTTGGGCTCCGTCCATTCCCTTTGCGCCTTCGCTTAGGATGACTTTGGCACCTAAAGCTAACAGTATCTGGCGACGCTCTCTTGTCATGGTGTCGGGCATTACAAGGTCAAGTTCGTAGCCTTTCACGCGGCAAATCAAAGCAAGTCCGATGCCGGTGTTTCCGCTGGTGGGTTCGATGACCGTCATTCCCTTTTTTAGTTTTCCGCTCTTTTCCGCGTCTTCGATCATGTATTTGGTTACGCGGTCTTTGACTGAGCCGCCTGGATTGAATTTTTCAAGTTTCAGAAGCATTTCGACGTTTGGGTTTGGATTAAGGTGGTTTATTCGCACCATTGGCGTGTTTCCGATAAAGTCTAGGATGTTGTCTACGATCATTTGCTTCACTGTTAACCTTTTTTGCCCTATACGAGTCTATAACGCTGTTATAAAGATTTTGTGGTTTTCTGAACAGCCGCCGTTAATACCTAATTGCTAAAAATGAAGATGAAAACGGATTTACACAACATTCTAATAGCCCCACTTATCTCACATATTAGGTCACTATGTGCAGCGCATTTTCTGACGATTATCCCGCTGACCATGCCGACGTACCTACTTTTGAACAAATCCATGCCATGGTTGGGACCGAATTCGATGTGAAAGAAAGCTTTGTTGACCATGACATCCCCACATTTTACATAGAATACAAAGAAGACTCGAAGGAAGCTTTCCTGAGGCTTATGCAACAACTGGAACCGCTGGAACTTGTTCCGCTTCTCAGAAAAAATGAAGAAACAGTTGTTCTCCGAATTATGGCAAAACCGCCCATAAAACCCAGCCGAAACATAATAAACGTAGCACTGTTTTTTGTGACTCTGGGAACCGTTTTCATCTCTGGATACATCATATCAAACACAGAAACTACAGGCGCTCTACTGTTTACGGGCGCAATTATGGCTATACTGGGCTCTCACGAGATGGGACACAAACTGCTTGCAGACAAACATGATGTGGAAGCCACTTACCCATACTTTATTCCAAGTCCTCCACCGCCCTTTGGTATTGGCACCTTTGGAGCGGTTATCAGACAGAAAGCTATTCCGCCAAACAGGAACGCCCTCTTTGACATAGGCTTCACAGGACCAATAACAGGCTTCATAGTTGCAGCAATAGTAGCAGTTATCGGAATCCAAATGTCCACATATATTGCCCCAGACCTCAATGCAGAATATATCTCGACGCCTCTTCTGTTCCAGCTTATCATAAGATTTTTTCCGCCCAGCGGCGCAGGAGGAGCAATACATCTGCATCCGCTTGCCTTCGCCGGTTGGGTCGGCATGGTCGTTACCATGCTTAACTTGGTTCCCTCAGGCATGTTTGATGGCGGTCATGTCGCCCGTAGTTTAATGGATGACAGAGCCCACCAAATTATTTCATACGTAGGCATCATCTTTTTAGTGCTCATCGGATGGTGGGCAATGGCAATCTTAGCCCTCTTCTTCTCTGCTGCTAAACATCCCGGACCCCTAGACGATGTGTCCAAACTTACAAACAACAGAAAAATCGGCGCCATTGTTCTCCTTGCAGTCTTCATACTTTCAGTGGTTCCAATGTGACAACCATTTTATGGACCTACCTAGAAAAGACAACGAAAACAGCTGACGTCATCCAGATTACCTGAGTTTCTGAACAACATTTTCGGCTAAGACTCGTACCCCGGTCAGGTCTGGAAGGTCACCAAAAAACAGCATAAAATGTGTCACACCCAGATTCACGTATGGTTGTAGTTGTTTGATGAAATCTTCAGGAGTGCCCACAAAGCTTGTTTTCATGAAATCTTTCAGAGAAGCCCCTTTGGGCACCCACTGCAGGACCCCTTTTTTCAGTTCTTTTCTGTCCTCTCCAATGAATATTTGTCCTGCAGGCCAGCATG
>CAZJLG010000105.1:0-5286 GCA_964546665.1 uncultured Candidatus Bathyarchaeia archaeon | reverse complement strand
AGCAAAACTTCAGAGTCTAAGCCAATTTTATTCTTCTTTTTTTATGCTGAGATTATAATCATTTTTTATTCTTGTGACTTTCCTTTTTTGTTTTTGTAGAGAGGGAGTTAGGGGGTTTGGGGTTAAAATTTAACCCCCAACCCAACCAACAGGAATGTGGAATGAATTCAAAGCCTTTATCGAAAACTATAAGGTCATGGGCTTGGCTGTTGCCTTCATCATGGGCGTTTACTTGGGTTTGGTCGTCCAATCATTGGCAAAGGATTTACTATTGCCCGTATCTGACCTAGCTAGCCTCCAATACGCTGTTGGAGAACAAATATTTGGAATCGGAAACTTCCTAGTAGCTCTGATAACCTTCATCATAGTAGCCTTCGTAATCTTCATAATAGTAAAGGTTACTAAGAAATGGGGAATTCAATAAATTCCCACAATCCCCTCACAATAAATGAAGAGGTCAGTTAATTGTCGGTAAGGAGGTGATTTGTTGTTCAAGAAATTGAAGAAAAAAACTGAGGACGTTAGCAAGAAGACTGTAGATGCTGGAAAGAAAGTTGGAGAAAAAGGCGTTGATGTTGGTAAAGATGTGGGCAAGAAAGGAGTAAAGGCGGGGAAAGGTGTAGCTAAGAAGGGAGTTGAAGTGGGAAAAGATGCTGTAAAAGAGGGAAAAAAGGCTAGCAAAAAAGGGGTAAAGAAAGTAAAAAAGGCTCTCAAATAAACATTTTAGAAAAAGTGGGTACATTATTAAAAAACCAAAATTGACAAGTTCAAGGATACCGAAAACCCCTTTTCATTATTTTATTTCCCAAAAAGTTGGTTTCAAATAAGCATATAATGTGCACGTGTGTGCGTGTGTGGTGTGCGCGTGGTGCGTAAGTTTTTTTCTAGAAATTTTCTCTATAGTAAAATTCCTGAAACCCTAAATATTCACGATGTCCTCCTAGCGTATGGAGATAGTAAATATGAAAAAGAAAATAATGTTACCAGTGTTAACTACGTTGCTATTAGTAGGGACATTTATTCCCGCAGTATTCGCTGATTATCCCGTGGATAATGTTACTTACGATCAAACAGGTCATTACAGTATTGTTTCAGCTGGTGTTGGATTATATCCTGGGACAAGTGGATCAATTGTTAATTTCAATATTCCTGGAACAGTACAAGTTGCATACTTGTATTGGGCAGGAATTGATGATGTGGGTGCGGGTGATGACTCCATTTCTTTTGGTATCACACCTACACTTACGGCGATAACGGCAGATGTCACCCTAGCTGCTGAATGGGGATATACTCCAACCGGATTTACCCAAGGCTACACATATGTTTACAGAGAAGATGTAACATCATTAGTTTCAACTGGCACCAACACCTATGATATTTCTGGTGTGGAAATATGGGAGAACTACGGTGCTGGATTGGTAGTAGTTTATGAAGATCCAGGACTTCCAATGAATCGAGTAGTTCTAATGGATGGTGCAGACGGTTTCTGGTTTGATTGGGGCGACCCCCTTGGACCAAACAGTGAAGTTGCTATTTTCGAATTTGATTCAGATACAGGTGATCGCGATGCTGACTTGTTCTTATTCAGTGCAGGAACTGAACATGATGATAGACCGAATGAGATATGGACGTCAACTGGTTCTGGAGCAATTCCTACAGATATTGTAGGTACTGGTGATGCAACTGGTCTTACATATCCTCTTTACGCTAGTGATGGCCCATGTTGGGACACATACACCGACACCATTGAAGTAACAAGTACTGATGAATGGTTAGCTGTTCAGATAGAATCAATTGCTCAATACGCAGAACCTGGAGCGATAGACTATGCTGGACAAGGTACAAGTGGAGTATTTCTTGCTACAGGCATTGTACTACCTATTCCTGAACCTGTTCAGGGTGGGAAAGTAACAGGCGGAGGACAATGCGTTGTTGGGCAACACAAAAAGATTCCGAGCGCTAGCTTCGGCTTCAATGCCATGTGGTTTGAAGGAAAGCAAATTCTTAAGGGAGAGATAAACTATGTTGACCACACCACCGGACAGCATGTACACGTGCACGAACTAACTTACCTAACAGTCTGGGAAGATAACCCAGGAAACAAACCTTGGCCAAAGCAAAAAGCCATTTTCGGTGGATATGATGTCTATACTGGAAAGATGGTTGATGTTTATGTTGAAGACAATGGGGAACCGGGTAAGAACGACAAATTCCTCATATTTGTTGACGGAAATTACCTAGGAGGAAGCGGCAACTACTTTGGAAGCACGTTCACCGAAGACACACTACTAGCAGGCAACATTCAGACACACAAACCACCAAAATAAGCTGTTATCAAGTAAACCAATAAAAACTAGCAAAATTTATCCTCTTTTTTTATTTTTTCAGTTCCAAGAAGATATTAGGAAATATATTTTTTGAAGTCTCTACATTCGAAAAAATAAGAGAAAAAGCAGAAATAGCGTGCGCGCGTTGTGTGTGAGAGAAAGAGGGGGTGTGGACGGGAACGTGGGAACAGGGGTAAGTGGGAACAAGAACGTGTGTATGTTTGTGTGTGGGGTTAAATTTTAGCCCTAAACCCAATGCATGCAAGCGGTTGTCTTACATTGTATACGTTAATTCTTTAAAAACAAGGTTCAATATTATATTTGGTGTTTATTTGAGTGCAAAATACCAAGTATATAAGGATGTGGCAGGAAAATACAGATTTCGACTCAGAGCAGCAAACAACAAAATTGTAACAGTCAGTCAGGCTTATGAAAGCAAAGCTGGCTGCATGAATGGAGTCAAATCGGTTCAAAGCAATTGCGAATCTCATGTGGAAGACCAAACAAAAAACATGGAGAACCTCAAAAATCCAAAATATGAAGTTTTCACAGACGCAGCAGGAGAGTTTCGCTTCAATCTAAAAGCCTCCAACGGAGAAATCATAGCAGCAAGTGAAGGCTATGAAACTAAAGAAGGAGTCATGAACGGGATTGAGGCAGTTCAACGAAGTTGTGATGCTGAAATTGAAGATTTAACCGTAGATCAAGCCTCAAAAGAACCTGATGAAAAAGAAGAAATTAACGAAGTTTGCAAAGAACCAGCAGCCGGACTAAACGACACTGTCCTATTATTGGACGACATACCCGCCTCTGTTAAATCAGACACTACGATAACTTTCACAGGAAAATTAACAGTACATGATACTGTTGAAGGAGTCGGATGCGCTGAAATTGATATATTCGAACAAGATCGCTCATTTATGAGAGATGATCTACTGGTGTCTGGAGCAACAAACAACGATGGAACATTTGGCATTGACTGGGTAGCAAAACAAAAAGACTTCTGGGATGATACAATAGAAGTATATGCGCGATTCAAGGGCACACAAAATTACAAGCCAGCAAAAAGTGACGTAAAAAAAATGCGAGTTATATGGTTCGCAAAAGACCACCGAAAATGAGACAAAAAAACAAGCATTTGCACAAAAATCTGCTTGCCATTAAACAAGACGTGTAGATGCCTAAAAGCATCTCTTTTTTTACAAAAATCAAAAATTCAATTCTTAAGTTCGTAATTACTATTTTTTTGTGTGTGCGTTAAATTTTAACTCGTTATTGATTTTTTCGAAAAATAAAAATTCCCGTTTCACTCATAATTTCTTAAAGATAGTTAATTTGAGGATGATTACTCGAACTTTCAGGTTGAATCCTGAATTTGACAAGATTTTAAATAGTGAAGCTGAAAAGCATGGTCTTACTGTTAGTGCTCTTCTTAATCAGATTATTCGTCAATATGTTGTGATTACAAGATTTACTGAACGGGTTCCAGCAATTACATTATCGTATAGGACTTTTTCTCCAATGTTGGACTGCGTATCTGACAAAGATTTGGTTGATGTTGCAGAAAAAACGGGTTCAATAATTCCAGAGGAAGCAATTCTCCAACGTGGGGAAAAACTAACCTTTGAATCAGTGAACTGGTTTATCGAAACCGTTTATGGAAAATACGGTAACTGGTTTAATCCATTTGTAAGTCAAGTAAATGGTGAAGAAAGAGTCCATCTAGCACACCAACTAGATCATAAATGGAGCCAATACATTGGGAGCTACATGCATAGCATGTTCAAATCAATCATTGATATTGAACAAAAAATAGAAACCAGAGAACACTCCATCACAATACACCTTAAAACCCCAACATCTGATCGACTATTTAAGAAACAAAAATAAACTGTTTGATGTTTTTTGGTCTCGGCTATTCTCTGTTTATAACCCAACCGTTTGCCTCGTATTTTACTGTGTTAACCATTTCTTGGTGCATTTTTATCTCTCTTAAATCTGCATTAAAACCATTGCTTTTAATAAAGTCAAGCTCCTCATCCAAAAGATTAGAAATCGCTAAAGACGCAAAGTCTTCTCTTGACACCCCCAAAGTTTTGCAGACAAAATCAAGGGACAAATCAAGTCTACAATCATATTTGACTGTCTCATACCGGTCTTCGTTTACCAAAATGTATCAAATCTCAACCAAATGCATTGGTCACGTTTAGAAGTTCTTTCCATCGTATAAAAGAATGGTATTTGTGGTAAGACATTGTGTTACATTGAAAACTGTGTTAGCAATTTGAAAACTCTTTGATTTGTGCTAGCTTATTTCCAATAGCATCAATTTCAGGTTTTAGAATGTTGTGAAGTTCATTAATTTTATTTAAAAAAACAAGACCTTTACTTGTGGTTCTATAGGAGGTTCCGATATTATCGTCTTCCAAATTCAAGAGACCCCTTTCCAATAGGAAATCAAGATATTGCAACAGCTGACAATAACTCAGATTTGCATTTTTCAGGACATGTGTTTTGTTATGCCTTTTCTTGGTAAGCGTTAATATATTTTCCATGATTTCAAACTTGTTTCTATACAAACATTTTGTCTCTCCATTAGTGACAGCTCCAGAATAAGATTTTGACTATAAGAAATCTGTGTTTTCAGGATAACACCTTGTCTTACAAGGCAAACATGCTTGTTAAATATAGAAAATAAAGAATCAGCCACTATTTACGTGAGGAAAGTTCAATAGAAAAAAGTCATGGTTGTGTTTAACCTAGTACCCGAAGCTTCAAGTACCTCCGACAAAAAAATTAAAAAAGAAATTCTTGGAAATACCGACTTCAATGTTCCTTGGTGTGCTGAGGTTGAAAGTGCTAAACTATTAAAAAGATGAAACATACCAGTCTAATGTTGTGTGGTGGTGGACTGGGCGGGAATTGAACCCGCGATCTCCGCCTTGCGAAGGCGGCATTC
>CAZJLG010000104.1:0-5290 GCA_964546665.1 uncultured Candidatus Bathyarchaeia archaeon | reverse complement strand
ACGCCATGTTCAAGTTCCAAGACTTCGACGGAAAACTTCTGGCATTAAGAGCAGAAATGACGGCGCCAGTCGCCAGAATCGTCACAACCAGAATGCCCTCCGCGCCAGAGCCGATTCGCCTATTTTACGTCAACAACGTCTTCAGGTACAGCCAATCCTACCTCAAGAGAGAACGGGAGTTCTGTCAGGCAGGAGTTGAACTTGTGGGCTGCAACACCCCAGAGGCTGACGGAGAAATACTGGCTCTGCTTATCTCTTCCTTAACGCAGGTCGGCTTACAGGATGTAAGAGTTGACTTAGGTCACGCTAGCCTCCTCAAAGACTTGATGAATGCGGCAGGGTTGGATGAGCAGCAGAAAGTTTCTGTTCAGAGTCTGCTAGCATGCCGAGACTCGGTGGGGCTGAAAAAGTTCATGGAACAGAACAATTTCCAGTCAGGTCTAAGAGATGCTTTTCTTCAGCTTTCTTGCTGCAGAAGATTGGACGAAGTTTCATCAATTTCCTTGAACGGCTCAAAATATGATAGGGCAAACAAGCAGTTAGAGAGCCTCATGGAACTTACGGAAACGTTGAAGGATTACAGGATAGATGAGTTTGTGTTCTTCGATTTTTCTTTGACAAAAAAGATCGAGTACTATACCGGAATGGTGTTTGAAGCTTCTGTTCCAAACCTGGGTCTTCCCATCGGCGGCGGAGGCAGATACGACAACTTCATCGAAAAATTTGGAAAACTAAAACTGCCCGCAACAGGCTTCGCATTAGAAATCGGAAAACTTCTCCAAGCCCTCACAGCACAAGGCTTCGAGATTCCTGAAGACCCTAAAACCAAGGTTATTGTGAAGTCAAAATTCAGGGACACTGCAGTAGAGGCGGTTAAGGCTCTTCGTGAAGCAGGAGTCATCGCCTCGTTGGAAGTGACAAAGAGAAGCCTAGAGAAAACAATGGAGTATGGAAAGATTACGGAAACCGATTATGTGGTTTCTGTTGGGTCATCACTCAATTCTCCAGTAACCGTCTACGACGTAAAATCAAACGTTTCAAGAGACGTTATGCTCCAAACGCTTCTGGAAGAACTAGGAGGTTAAGCTTAAATGAATAAAAAAATCCGAATTGCCATACCAAACAAGGGGCGCTTAAAGAAACCTGCAATCGAGATGCTTGCTCGGGCAGGAATAGAAGTCTTGGAGGAGGACCGAGCCTACGTTTCCCGGACCTCTGACCCACGATTCGAGGCAATCTTTGCCAGAGCCAACGACATACCCGTTTACGTGCACTACGGCGCCGTGGACTTGGGCATCACGGGTCACGACCTGATTCTCGAAAGAGACGCCAATGTTCTCGAATTGATGGACCTAGAATTCGGAGCGTGCACCCTTGTTGTCGCAGTTCCTGAAGATTCACCAATAACATCTGTAGCCGAAGTCCCTGCCCTGACACGGGTAGCAACTGGGTTCCCGAACATCACCCGAAACTTTTTCGAAAAACGTGGAAAGCAGGTGGAAGTTCTAGAGGTCAGCGGAACAGCGGAGCTTGCACCTAAACTGGGGTTGGCTCAGATAATCGTGGACATCACATCAACAGGCGAAACATTGAAACAAAACAAACTCAAAATAATCGGCACTATTCTTGAATCGACCAGCAGACTAGCCTGCAACAAGATCGCGTACAGAACCTTCGAGACACAAATCACTGAGCTTCTAGCCAGAATGCGAGGAGGGTCGGAATAGAATGAGAGTTATTACCGCTCAGGAATTCGAAGATGAACTGCTTAATCAGGTGCTGAACAGAGGAAAAGCAGACATATCATCGATCGAAGCTTCGGTTAGAAAGATAGTGAAGGATGTTAGAGAGCAGGGCGACAAGGCCCTTCTGCAGTACACAGAAAAGTTCGACAAGGTGCGCCTAACAGCGTCCAAGCTGAAAGTTGACGAGAAAGAAATCAAGGAAGCATACAAAAAACTGGAAAAAAGCCAGATTACTGCCTTGAGAAAGGCTGCAGAAAACATTGCGAAGTTTCACAAGAAACAGCTCAGAGACAAATGGACCATGCAAATCGCGGAGGGCGTAACTCTTGGGCAGGTCACCCGACCCATAGCGTCTGTTGGTGTCTATGTTCCTGGAGGAAAAGCGGTGTACCCGTCTTCGGTGTTGATGTGCGCTGTGCCTGCTAAGGTGGCTGGGGTCGAAAAGATAGTTGTGTGTTCTCCGCCCAGTGAGAGTGGGGATGTTGCTGCGTCTCTTTTGGTTGCTGCTGATGTTGCGGGAGTGAGTGATGTTTATCGGGTTGGGGGAGCGCAGGCCATAGCTGCGATGGCGTACGGTACTGGTACCGTACCAAACATGGATAAAATTGTGGGACCTGGAAACGTTTTCGTGACAGCCGCAAAACTGGAAGTCAGCAAGGACGTGGCTATAGACGTTCCAGCTGGACCAAGCGAGGTTCTGATAATCGCAGACGAAACAGGCAACGCCTCCTTTATAGCATCAGACCTTCTTGCCCAAGCAGAACACGACCCTCAAGCCTGGGCGATTCTGCTAACCACATCAAAACAGTTAGCGTCAAAGGTTAAAGATGAGGTTTACATGCAGATGAAGAATCTCACAAGAACAGACATCATCAACTCCTCCATACAAAAGAGGGGACTAATAGTGACCTTCAACAACATCGAAGAGGCGATTCGTTACTCGAACATGATTGCTCCTGAGCACCTGCAAATCCAAACCAAAAATCCCACAGAAGTCCTTAACAAAATCCGAAACGCCGGAGCAGTCTTCTTGGGAGGCTACTCGCCAGTGGCTTTCGGCGATTACTCGTCAGGCTTGAATCATGTTCTTCCCACGGCAGGCTACGCAAAAATATACTCTGGTCTTTCAAGCCTAGATTTCGTTAAAACAATGAACTTTATCCAGTGCAGCAAAGAAGGCTACCGTAAACTGAAGGAGACCACCATTACCCTCGCAGAAATGGAGGGCTTCGACGCCCACGCAAAATCCGTCGCCATCAGAGAGGAGGAAACACAATGAAAATCAAAGACTTGGTCCAAAAGGAAGTAAAAGACCTCTCCTGCTACGAAGTCAAAACCATACTTGGACAGAAGGACCAAGAAAAAATCGTGAAGATGAACCTGAACGAAAACTTTGCCATGCCAACCACGGTTATACAAGAACTGTTGCTTGACGCCTGCCGAAGCATCGATGTTCGTGCGTATCCGCCTCCACGCGGCAGCCTAGCCACCAAAGCCATCTCCTGCTTCCTTGGCTTCAGCGAGTCTGAGGTTTCTGTGGCGAATGGTGCAGATGAAATCATGGATCTGCTCATGAAAGTGTTTGTCCGAAGGGGTTCGAAGGTCATTGTTGTTGAGCCGTCGTTTCCAATGTACACTTTCTTTGCACAGTTGTATGGAGGCAACGCAGTTCCTGTGTTGCTTCGACCAGACTTTAGTTTGGATGTTGACGCCGTATTGGAGAAGGCGGACAAGAACACTAGCTTGCTTTTTGTTTGTTCACCAAACAATCCAACAGGCAACCAGTTCCGAGAAGCGGACATCAAGAGGCTCTTGCAGGAATTCAAGGGCGTCGTAGTTGTGGATGAAGCCTACGTTGACTTCGCTCGAGGTTCGGTCATCAGCTGGGTAAGAGACTATGACAACCTTGCCATTTTGCGAAGCTTTTCGAAGGCCTTCGGTTTGGCTGGGCTCCGTCTCGGCTACCTAGTTTCAAACGAATCAGTCGTAGATTACGTCCAGAGAGTGGTTGGGCCCTTCAACGTGAATTCAGTAACTCAGCAAGCCATAGCGCTGGCACTGGAGAAATGGAGCTACTTCAAACAGCAAATAGAGTATGTAGTCAATGAACGGGAATGGCTGATGAAGAACCTGCGGCAAATCAGTGGAGTAAACCCGTATCCTTCAGAGGCAAACTTCATCCTATTCAAAGTAACCAAAGACAGTCTCACATCTGCAGCAGTAACTGAACGGATGGAAAACCGAAATGTGCTGGTGAAAGACAGGGGGCACCTGCCGCGCCTAGAGAACTGCATACGCGTCACAGTTGGAACACGGAACATGAACAAGGCATTCCTTTCAGCCCTAAAGGAGAGTCTGGAGGAATAGACCCGAAATGTCATATCGACTGTTAGACAAGGAAAGGCAGATATATGTTAGAGAAGATGCGGAAGAGACTCTTCGTGGGATAGAAAAAATCATCTTTGACTTCGACGGGGTGCTTGTTCAAACCAGCCAGTCTTACCGCCAGACCATAAGAACTGTTGTTGACTACTACTTCATAGAACTTTTGGGTCTCACAGACGAAAAAGGGAAACTGGCTACGTTGCGAGACATTCAGAAGTTCAAGGACACTGGGCTATTCAATAACGATTGGAACCTCTCCTACGCCTTCATCACCTACTATCTGAATCTCATACTGAAGGAACTTGAACAAAAAGGCGCCCTCAACGACTTCATAGAACGGTTCTCGAATCTCCAGTTCATGGACATCAAAAGCTTCATCCAATCCCTCAAGGGAGTCAGTGACTTCTTTAAACGCTACAAAGTGAACAAAACGGACTTTGCCTACCTAAAGGACAACGGAATCATAAATCTGGACTTGTTCCTGACACAAGCCAAACTTGAAAAACCGAAACCCATCGAAACATCGCTTGTTGGAGTAGACCCTGAAGTTGCAGAGGAAGAACAGAGCCTTGTCAAAAAGCTGCTGCCCTACGACCTTGAGCAGCCTGATCTCTTGAAGAGACTATTTGAGGAAATCTATCTGGGCAAAGAACTGTTCACTAAAATCTATGATGTGCCCGCCTTCTTCAAATTTGACAACAGCTTCATAGACAAAGAGGCCTTCATTCCCACCAAGGAGACCATGGACATTCTTCGTGGGCGGTTCCGCACCTTCGGAATCTACTCAGGAAGACCCAGACCTCAGGGCATGTACATCCTAGAAAAGTACGATTACGTTGGATACTTTGACGAACAGGAATCTGTGTTCCTTGGAGACCTCCTCAAATCCGAAGAGGAAATGGAGAAACTTGGAAAACCGGACCCTACTCTCTTCATCGAATTGGTGGAGAAAACTGTGGACAAAGAAACTGGGGTGGCGTATGTGGGGGACGGCATCGCAGATGCATTGATGGTTGAGAAGGCAAAGGCGAAGGGGCTTGAGAACCTGACTTTTCTGGGTGTCGTGTCTTCGTCAGAGGATTCAAATAAGCTTTTTACTGAATATAGTAAACATGGAGTTGACGCCGTAGTAACGGACGTAAATGACATTCCATACATGC
>CAZJLG010000103.1:0-5293 GCA_964546665.1 uncultured Candidatus Bathyarchaeia archaeon | reverse complement strand
AGAGGCTGGTTTTGCCGCAGCTTCTGAGGGTGAACTAGAAGCAATAAAACTAATTTCGGATGCAGGACTCAGGGTACAAGTCTACAGCATGGCCAGAGGAGTAATAGGCGACATAAATGCTGTGCTGAAGACTGGCGCCGTGGGCGTGCATCTTGTTATCCCCTCCTCAGATTTACATCTCAAATACAAATTGAAGAAGACCAGAGAAGACATTCTGGAAATCACAGAAAACACCACGCAATACGCCAAGGACCATGGACTAAAAGTTGAGCTTTCAGCCGAGGACGCCACAAGAAGCGACCTCGATTTTCTCACCAAAATGTTCAAGACAGGCGTTGCCGCAGGCGCCGACAGGCTGTGCCCCTGCGACACTGTTGGAGTTCTGATACCTGAAAAAACCAGCGAACTGTTTTCTGAACTGAAAAAACGAATCAGTGGTGTGCCTCTGAGTGTCCACTGCCACGACGACTTCGGCTTGGCTGTGGCAAACTCTATAATCGCCCTAAAGTCTGGGGCAGATCAGGCTCATGTGACAATGAATGGTATGGGCGAGCGGGCAGGGAATGCTTCCTTAGAGGAGCTGGCTGTTGTCCTTAATACTCAGTATAACGTGAAGTTGCCGATAAAAACCGAGTTGCTGTACGAGACATCCCTTCTGGTTTCGCGGATAACCGATTTTCCGTTGCAGCCAAACAAGGCAATCGTGGGCGAGAACGCCTTTGTTCACGAGTCTGGAATGCACACTCACGGCATACTGTCTAATCCAGCCACCTATGAGCCTTTCAAGCCTGAGCTGATTGGACGCACAAGACGAATAGCCGCAGGTAAACACTCTGGCTCAACAGGAATCAGAGCCTCACTGAAGGAGATGGGCTTTAATCCCAGTGACGAGCAGGTTAACGAAATCTTTCTGCGCGTGAAAAGCATAGGAGACAAAGGCAAACGTGTTGCTGACGCTGACCTGCAGGCAATTGCTGAAGTGGTTATGGGTTTGCCCGCAGTTCGTCCAATAAAACTTGAGGAAATAACGGTTGTCACAGGCAGCAGAATCACCTCAACAGCTTCTGTGCGGCTGAACCTCAACGGTAAGATGCTCACGGAAGCTGCTATAGGAGTTGGTCCAGTGGACGCTGCCATTACGGCCATAAAAAAGGCGGTTGGAATCGTTGAGCCGATACAGCTGGACAACTACTCTGTTAAAGCTATCACCGGAGGCACCAATGCCGTAACTGAGGTGGCTGTGAGCCTCAGTAAGGGCGACCGAAAAGCCACAGCCATTGGAGTTAACGAGGATATAGTCATAGCAAGCGTTGAGGCAATGCTCAGTGGCATGAACGTGTTGATGACAAGCTATAACAACAAAAATGTTAAGGAGAAATCTTGAAAATGGCAAGAATGACTGGAGCGCAAGCTCTCATAGAATCTTTGAAACGAGAAAAAGTAGACGTGATGTTTGGTATATCCGGAGGAGCTCTTCTGCCCATTCATGCTGTCCTGTGTGAATCAGAAATAAGGCACATCCTTGCTCGGCATGAACAGGGTGCAGCCCACATGGCAGACGGATACGCTCGTGCAAGCGGCAGGGCAGGAGTATGCATGGCTACTTCTGGTCCCGGAGCCACAAACATTGTCACGGGATTAGCCAACGCATACCTAGACTCTTCTCCGCTTGTTGCGTTGACTGGACAGGTAAACACCTATTCAGCTAACACGTCTTACATGATTGGACGGGACGCATTCCAAGAAGCGGACATAATCGGAATAACCACACCAATAACCAAGTACAATTATCAGGTGAAAAGCGCAGAAGAAATTCCTACCGCAGTAAAAACAACCTTTCACATTGCCACAACAGGCAGACCCGGACCAGCACTGATTGACTTTCCAAAAGACACCCAAACGAAAAAAGCGGAAATGGAGTTTCCTGACAATGTGCAGATTCGAGGCTACAAACCCAACACTGAACCACACCCAATGCAGGTTAAACGGGCAGTCAAGATGCTTCTCAAGGCAGAACGTCCAATGATACTAGCAGGAGGAGGAGTAATCCTTTCAAACGCCTCGCCTGAGCTGCTGCAAATCGCTGAATTACTCCTGATGCCCGTAGCAACAACTTTCATGGGAAAAAGCTGCTTCCCCGAAAACCATCCCCTGTCCATGGGAAACATTGGCATGCATGGAACAATGCTGGCAAACAAGATGATTTTGGAAGCGGATGTTCTGTTGGCGGTTGGAACAAGATTTCAGGACAGAAGCACAGGAACACTCGATAGTTTCTGTCCAGACGCCAAGATAATCCACATTGACATAGATGCTGCGGAGATAGGAAAGAACGTTGCTGTCGAAGTGCCGATTGTTGCTGACGCAAAGCTGACATTGAGGCTGATTCACCAGCAGCTAGTTCACAAAATCAAGAAGCGCGAGGAGACTCCATGGAGCAAAAGAGTCAAAGAAGCCAAGGAAACGTTTACGAGCGAAATGGACCTTGGGAAGGGCGAGTTGACGGCTCCAAAGCTGCTGAAAGAACTTCGGAAGCTTCTTCCAGTCAAGGCCATAATCGCAACTGAGGTGGGGCAGAATCAGATGTGGGCGGCTCTCCATTTCCAGACAATCAAACCCCGAACATTCATCAGTTCAGGCGGCTTAGGAACTATGGGCTTCGGTTTCCCTGCTTCTATCGGAGCCAAAGTGGCGTGTCCGTCCTGTCCAGTTGTTGACATAGCTGGGGATGGAAGTTTCAGAATGACCGAGCAGGAGCTAGGCACATCAGTTACTGAGGATATACCTGTAATAGTGGTTATCTTGAACAACGAGGTGCTGGGCATGGTGGCTCAGTGGCAGCGACTCTTCTACAATGGAAAATATGCTGCCGTGAAGCTGGGAACTGTCCCCGATTTCGCCAAGCTGGCTCAGGCTTACGGCGCTGAGGGAGTTCGTGTTGGCTCTTTGAGCGAGTTCTCGGATTCGATAAAAAAAGCTTTAAAGACTGAGGTGACAACGGTCATTGACGTTCCAATCTCGCCTGAGGATGATGTGTTTCCGATGGTTCCGCCGGGTAAGGGTCTGAAAGATACGGTTGCGGGGTTGTAAACATGGCACAAGAGCATACTCACATAATCTCTACTATTGTCGAGAACAAGCCAGGTGTCCTGTACACTGTTTCGAACCTGTTTAGGCGCCGAGGATTCAACATAGACAACATTTCGGTTGGACCCGCAGAAGATACGGGCTTAGCCCGGATGACAATAATGGTAAAGGGAGACGACAGAACCATCGAGCAGGTGATCAAGCAGCTGAACAAGCTGATAGACGTCATCAAAGTAACTCGGCTGGACCCAGAAAACATTGTGACAAGGGAACTGGCGCTGATCAAGGTTAATGCCTTAAACACTAAGGCTCGCTCAGACATCATTAACTACGCTGACATCTTCAGGGCTCGGGTGGTGGATGTTTCCTCTGAGTCCTTGATGATGGAGATTACGGGAACCCCTGACAAGATCGACGCATTTATTGGTTTGATGAAGCCTTTCGGAGTGAAAGAGGTAGCCAGAACAGGAATAACCTCGCTCTCCAGAGGTTCCAAATCAATCAAAATCGAAGAATAGCGGCGAGGCAAAAAAGGATTTATTATTGACTCCAATCTACGTATTAGAACTGTGTGTGATTATTATGGTAGAATTAGACTTTGGCGGCGTAAAAGAGACCGTAACAACAAGGAAAGAGTTTCCTGTAGAAAAGGCAAAAGAGATTCTGAAGAAAGAAACAATTGCTGTCCTAGGATATGGTATTCAAGGGCGCGCTCAGTCCTTGAACATGAGAGACAATGGTCTTTGTGTCATCATTGGACAAGACAAGAGATTCACAAAAAACTGGGAACAGGCACTAGAAGACGGCTGGGTTCCCGGCAAGACCCTTTTCTCTATTGAAGAGGCTGCAGAAAAAGGAACCATCAAACTGTATCTGCTTACTGATGCTGCGCAGAAGGCACTGTGGCCAGTAATCAAGCCAACCTTCAAAGAGGGCGACGCATTATACTTTTCGCACGGGTTTTCGATAGTTTACCGCGAACTTACAGGTGTTGTTCCTCCCGAAAACATTGACGTCATTCTGGTTGCGCCGAAAGGCTCTGGGACTTCAGTGAGACGGAATTTTGTGGCTGGCAGCGGAATAAACAGCAGTTTTGCGGTTCATCAGGATTTCACGGGCAGAGCTGAGGACAGAGTGAAAGCTATTGGAATTGCTATTGGGTCTGGTTACCTGTTTCCAACCACCTTCGAGAAGGAGGTTTACAGTGATTTGACTGGAGAACGGGGAGTTCTGATGGGTGCGCTTGCGGGAATAATGGAGGCACAATACAACTGCTTGAGGGAGAAGGGTCATAGCCCTAGTGAGGCCTTCAACGAAACCGTGGAGGAGCTTACTCAAAGCTTAATCAGGTTGGTTGACCAGAACGGAATGGATTGGATGTATAATAACTGCAGCGAAACAGCAAGAATCGGGGCTCTTAGATGGAAGGAACGTTTCAGGGATGCTGTGAGGCCTCTGTTTGATTCCTTGTATGAGCTGGTGGCTTCAGGAGAAGAAGTGAAGATTGTTCTTGAGAAGAGCGTGGAACCTGATTATGCGAAGAAGTTGGCTGACGAGTTAGCTTCTATGGGTGATTCTGAGATGTGGAGAGCAGGCAAAACTGTGCGGTCGCTGAGACCTGACAGCGAATCTTGCGAAGCACAGTAAACATTTTGTGGGAATATTAGAGTTTCCCTATTTTTTCTTTTTTGACTTTATGGATGTCTATATTTCAGCGTTTTTGCCGTGTTTTCTATGTACAATATATCGTATAGTGTAATATGCCTGCCTGTAGAGGATGGTATTTATAGAAAAATGGCGGTTCCGTTCTAGTATGAAGGTGTGGCTTAGATGAGAAGTTCCTTTGAGATAATCGCCGAAATTTTGGATACCGCAAAGAATGGCGCGAAAAAGACGCGTATTATGTACTCGTGCGGACTCAGTTACAGGTTTGTTCAAAAATATTTAGAGCTGTTGCTGGAAACTGGGCTTCTCATATCAGGAAACTCCTATCATACAACCGATAAGGGCTTGGGTTTTCTCCGTAAATACCAGACTCTGGATCTTCTGCTAAACACCAGAAACTGAGCGCAGCTGATTTGCTGGCGGTTGTGGAAGTCAAATAGTTGTCTTGCTTCGAAAAAACAGAAAAAATACTGTTTTCAACAATGCACCTCTATTAGGCTCCTAATATGAGCGCTGCTAGAGGCTAACTTGTCTGTCTTTA
>CAZJLG010000102.1:0-5405 GCA_964546665.1 uncultured Candidatus Bathyarchaeia archaeon | reverse complement strand
CCTTCTGATAATACTTTGCGTCTTCCAGATAACGTTTAGCCCAGTCAAAAACTGTCTCCGCCTCCGCATCGTTGAGGCGTACATCTTCGGGTATTTCTCTGATTTCTTTGACGACACGGTCAGCGCCGCGGATATACTTTGTAATCAGTTCTTCTATGGTCATTCAGTCATCCTCCTAATCTCTTCAGGCGCATCTGCCAGCGTGATGAGGGCTTCGGATTCCATGAAGTGCAGTTTACCTGGAAAAATGAGAGTGTGTGGAGGGGCACCGAAATCGTAGTTTATCACCTCTTCTATGTAGCCTGCCTTCACTGCTGGCTCTGCTGAACCTGCCCTCGCAACTCCTACGACTAGGGTCCTCGGCGTGACAATCTGCTTTTTCTTATGTTTTTCCAGTTCTAGAAGCGTCTGCAACGCCTCCCTGATTGTCAGATACCTCTGTTCCTCGGCTTTAATGTCTAGGTAGCACATGGTGTGAAGTCCTCTTTTCTTGTTTTCATGGATAACATTGTAAGGAGTTTCCGAGACAAACCCCTGCTCAGAAAATGGCACCGTAACCGCTTTTCCATACTTATAGTTCTGCAACCCAGAAACTCCCCTGACCGCCGAAACAGCAGAGGCGCCATGAATAACACGGGTTTTGATTCCCCTCTTTTTTGCACTGATCCGCAAATCTACATGAGTTGTGGAAATCAGTGGGTCACCTGGAACAAGCAAAACTGCTTTCCCGTTTTTTGCTGCTTCAAAAATCAGTTCTCCCTCTTCGTCTTCTAGGACTCTTCGTGCTACAACCCTAACCTCTTTTCCTGTCATCTCTTCAAGTTTTGGTATGGAGAGTCCGGGCATCAGGCTTGTGTAGAACTCGGCAAAAACGGCGTCTGCCTCCCTGATTTCTTCCAGCCCTCTTATTGAAACGTCTTTTTCGTCATACAAGCCTAAACCAACAAGGACAAGTTCCTTCAAAGCCTTCCGCTCCCATTTACCTTAGACCCTTTTTGTGAGGTTGCTTAAAAATTAATTAACCGTTCTGGTAACCACCTCATCCCGTAGCAGTATGCAGAACCGCATTTACCCAATCATCATGAGTGAGCTTCGAAGCTGTCTCTAATAGAGGAACGGACAAGGTCCTTAACTGCCGACAAAGACTTGGTTGACTTGGTTGTGGATGTAGAAAAACTGATTCTGCAAGAAAACTCGATTTGGCTTTCCAGACTGATCTAGAGGAGTACAGCCAATCTGATTGCTTGACCGTTTGTGCACGTATCAATTTATGCCTTTCGGTGATCTGTCTGTTTCTGGATGTCATGTGCAAATGCGATAATGATGGAAACTGGCATTAATGCAACCATGATGAAAGCAAAAGCACTTTGGATACTGTATGTTGTATTTGTGTCCAGAAGCCACAATAGAGGATACCCGAAGATTGCTATTTCAACGGAAACTAGAAACACTAACACGAAGGCGATGTTAGATACTGGCCACAACTTGGCAAGTAAGCCCAATGAGTTAGGTGAGAGATGTTTTCGCCACCAGTTTAACGGCTTGTTTATTCTGGTTGCTGTGGCAGTGGCTAATAATGTCATGAAAATTGGTGCAAAGCCTCCGCCAACCAACCACAGCATTATTGAGAGAAGAAGTAGGACAGTTGCGCCGTGTTTCCTATCAATGAATGCCGTCGCCCATACTGTGACTGAGATGCCAACGATCATTGCGAGGATACCTGTTACAAAAAAGTTGGGGATAACTGTCAAAGCGCGCTCAGTTCCGTACTCCCAAAACCTCTGAGCTGGACCAATAGCATCTATCATTACTCCGCTTGGTGATACATTGCCTTGCAGTGCTTCAAAAAAGCCATGTTCTACCCCTGCCAGTCCCACAAGAACACCTAACGTTGAGGCAACCGCCCTTGTAGAGCTATTGTTCTTCAAAAGCACATTTCCATCCTATCATTAATGAAAATATGGCTTCAAGTAAGTAATATAAGTGATTTTTTGAATCGAAAAAACGTGCCGTGATTGATGGTAAAAAACTCATTCTCAGTGAGTTTCTTTTATATTTCAAGTTAGACTAGTGAGCTGCATGAAAAACGCTTGGTCAATGTTTTGGCTTTTATGCTAAGTTATTTCGTCTTCACAAATCATTTATTGGAACCAAACAGGTTAACCCTCTGCTGGAAACAGTAAACATCAGCCGATTTGCGAAGCAACTGCACATTTTTGTATCCCTCTTCTTTTGCAAAGAACAAAAGATATTTAGGATGACTGTTTTCACAGTAGAAGGATGCGTTTAGGTGGGCCCGTAGCTCAGCAAGGCAGAGCGGCGGACTGGTCCTGTGGGACTAGGCTGAAGCTCTTAACCCGTAGGTCAGGGGTTCAATTCCCCTCGGGCCCGCCAACAATTTAACCCTTTACTCGGTAACTTCTGTCATCCTTTGTCTTCACCCAATGACAGGGAATGTTTAACTTCTTTCAGAACACCACAATAAATGGGGGCTTTCGATGGCTAGCAAACGTGCTTCAAAGGATGATTGGTTCCACTTTTTGAAAAGAGGGTGGTTGTTGTGGCGATGATTGAGGTTGAAGGGCTAACAAAACGTTTCGGTTCTCATGTTGCAGTTGATCAACTAAGTTTTGAGGTCGGGGAAGGTGAAGTTTTCGGTCTTTTGGGTCCAAACGGGGCAGGAAAAACAACAACCATACGGATGCTGGCAGGTCTTTTTTCAGCCTCAGAAGGCTGGGCAAAAGTTGGAGGATACAGAATTGGCAAAGAATCGCTTCAGGTAAGGCAGACTGTGGGGATTCTGACAGAAAATCCAAGCCTCTACGAAAGACTGACAGCATACGAGAACATGGACTTTTTTGCACAAGCATATGGTCTCTCAGAACCAAAAGAGAAACAGAACAGAATAAAGAAACTGCTTGACTTTTTTGGGTTGTGGGAACGTAGAAACGAAAAGGCAGCAACATTTTCGAAGGGAATGAAACAGAAGCTGGCAATCGCAAGGGCGCTTGTACACAAGCCTCCAATCCTTTTCTTGGATGAGCCCACCTCGTCTTTAGACCCTGAGTCATCAAAAGAAGTCAGAGACCTTATAGCGAAGCTCAGTCAGCATGAAAAAAGCACCATCCTGCTGTGTACTCATCATCTTGAGGATGCTGAAAGATTATGCAGCAGAGTTATGATAATCAACAAAGGCAAAAGCATCATCGTAGGAACACCTGACGAGCTGAGAGACAGAATAGCTGGCAATCCAAAAATCGAAATTAGACTAAAAAAGCTCTCGTCTGCGATTGTTGAAGCAGCAAAAAGCGTTACTCAGGTTAAGCAAGTAGATGCTGACACCTCAACTTCCACGATTACGGTGACCTTGGATGATGTTCAGTCTGGAACGCCTCAAGTTGTGAAAAATGTTGTTGATGCAGATGGCCTGATTCTGTCTGTTAATGTTGTTCGTCCATCCCTTGAGGAAGCTTATCTTAAGCTGATTAAGGAGGAGCAACAATGAGATTTGATAAAGCAAAGCTGGTTTTCAGAAAAGACTGGATTGAAATCAGAAGGAACTGGCAGGTCCTTTTGCCCATAATTGTACTTCCTGTTGTGATTTCTGTGGTTCTTCCAGTGATAATAACCTCGATTCCTAGCTTGGTTCCTGCATCACAACTACAACCCACTGGGGGTGAGGCGTTAATTCAAAACTTGCCTGCATCTGTGCAAAAGCTGCTTGCAGGGATGACTGATATGCAGTCTATGGTTTATGTGCTGGCATTGTATTTTTTGGCTCCGTTCTTTCTGATCATTCCGTTGATGGCATCAAGTGTTATAGCGTCAGACAGTTTCGCTGGAGAGAAGGAGCGAAAAACAATCGAGGCTTTACTTGCTACGCCAATATCGGATAGTGAATTGCTCTTTGGAAAGATGCTGGTTTCCTTTGTTCCATCCATGCTTGTAACAATAGTCTCGTTTGCGGTATATTCGCTGATGTTTGATGTGCTATCTTTCGGCATCTTAGACGGAATGATAGTGCTTCCAAACCTTGACTGGATTCTGATGATTTTAGGTTTAGCCCCAACTGTGGCTCTGGCAAGCATCGGTTTGACAGTGATAATCTCTTCGCGCGTGAAAGGCTTCAGGGAAGCTCAGCAAATCAGCGTTATTCTGCTGCTTCCTATTCTCGCATTAATATTCGGGCAAGTTGCAGGCGCAGTAATCTTTGGACCCGTAATGATTGCTCTGCTCACAGCCGTCTTTGTGGTCATCGATTTTGTGGTGTTCAGGATTGGCGTAAAACTGTTCAAACGAGAAGAAATCTTGGCAAAACTAGCCTGATGCCGCGTTGTCGACTATAGTATTTTCTTCTTTTTTGCGACAACATAGGTGATGGCAGCGCCGATAACGAGGATTACGGTGCTTATTGGGGCGAAAGAGCAGCCTGATTTGTATCCTAGTAGGCAAGGTTTGCTTACGTATGGGAAGGGTATTATTGTCTTGATTGCGGCAACAACCCACACAGCGATTAGGATGTAAATCTTGGTTCGTGCGGTTATCTCTATCTTTTGGGGTCCTGCTGCCCTTTTTTCGGTTGGTATGTTCTGCATAATCTCCGCATTCCAGAATGTAGCTACAGTGGGTTCTTTTTTTAACTTTTAAGCTTATTCTGTGTGGCTGTCACAAAATTCAAGTATCCAACTCGGCATATATTATGATTGTAAAGTTTTGTTGGGGGTTTGTTTGTGGCTGTTTTCAAGTTGCCGAAAATGAGTAAACAGGAAATGTGGAAGCTGATTCGGAGGCAGCGGCTCTGCCGTATCGCCTTCAAGGGAGCCGAATACCCGTATATGGCGCCCTTCCAGTACGTTGTACTGGATAACACACTATATTTTCATTTCACTGACTATGGCACCAAGATGAAGTTAATCGAAAATGATAAGCGCGTCTGCGTCGAAATCGAAGAATACAGGGAAGACCTGAGCGAATACAGCTTCATCGTCCTATGGGGCACCCTCAAAGTCGTAGCTGACCCACAGGAACGAGCCAAAGCACTGCAGACACTTGCAGAAGAAGGAGAACAGAAGCTTTCACCAAACTTCCTTCCTGCCCACGGCTTCAAAAAAGAGGACGGCTGGAACTCTCTAACTCCCAAAAACTCTTCGCTAGTTGCCATCAAACTTGAGAACATAACACAGGAAATTGGGCTAAAGTCTCCCTGATCAAAGTTTGCAATAAAAAGGGGAAGGGGCTTCAGTTTCCTGAAGCTTGTTTTTGTTAGAACGGTGCGAAGACTCCGATGAACACTAGCCATGCTAGGGTTGATTTTGCCACGAAGCTGAGTATGATGTAGAATCTTTCGCCATACAGGTAGTCTCTCCAGCGTCCAACGCCCTTGTACTGCAGAACCATGTTGACTG
>CAZJLG010000101.1:0-5417 GCA_964546665.1 uncultured Candidatus Bathyarchaeia archaeon | reverse complement strand
ACGAATTTATTGTAAAAGTGCCTGGAAGACAGGAACCAGTTAGAATAGAAGATACATTCGCTGAAATGTTTCCCCTGTGGGCAGGCAGAATACTGATAACAGCTGCCAACGAAAAATGGGCATTAATCGCGGCAAGAACCGCATCCGGATTTGCATCATCAATCATCATGTCGCCAGCAGAAGCATCAGTGGAAACTCTTGTAGGTCCCGAAGAAACTCCGGATGGACGCGTAGGAGCCATAATCCAAATTTACCAAAGCTCAAGAGGTGCACTCAAGCACCAGATGAGCCTGAGAATCGGACAATGCGTCATGACATGCCCCACAACAGCAGTCTTTGATGCTCTACCCAAAGCCAAACGCAGAGTAAGCATCGGAAGAAGTCTACGCTTCTTCGGAGACGGCTTCCAAAAGAAGGATGAAGTGGGAGGAAGAACAGTTTGGCGCATCCCAGTCATGGAAGGCGAATTTGTTGTTGAAGACGAATTCGGCATAATGAAAGCTGTTGCCAGCGGAAACATGCTCATCCTAGCAAAAGACTGGCAATCCGCCCTTAAAGCATCAGAAGACGCCAAAGAGGCAATAAGCAAAAACGTTCGAGGAGCCATTATGCCCTTCCCAGGCGGTCTCTGCAGGGCAGGATCTAAGGTTGGGTCCCTGAAGTATAAGCTTCCAGCATCAACCAATCACCAGTACTGTCCCACCATCAGGACGCTGGTTCCAGACACACTAGTTCCTGAGGGGGTTGGCAGCGTCTACGAGATCGTCATAAACGGCTTGAACCAGAAAGTCGTAAAAAAAGCCATGGGAATAGGAATAAACGCTGCAATCAAGGTTCCGGGCGTCGTAAAGATTACGGCAGGAAATTACGGGGGCAAGCTTGGACCGTACAAAGGCGTTCTGAAAGAAATACTGAATCTGGAGTAACCCGCTTTTTTTGGGTTCTATTCCACCAATTTTATGTATTCTGTGCCTCTGCCTTCAGGCGAACCGACCAGAACGCGGTAACGTTCTCGGCCTGTTTCTTTTTCTTTTACATGTTCAAGTTTGCCTTTAGCTTGGATTTTTTCGCCGTTTTCAGCTAGGCTGTCATAGAGACCCTCATAGGTAACAACTTCGGTGACATTCAATGGATTGCGGCCGTCCAGAAACTTCACGTCTTCGATTTGATATGTTGCGGGAAGAAAAAGGGAGTCAACATTATCGGACACAAGGGCTTGGATTGTTATTTGACCACAAGGAGTGTACGTCTTTTCTCCGTATTTTTCTGTGACATCGCTTTCAAGCTTAACAGGATGAATAGAAACCCACCTGTCCTCAAAGAATCCGAGATTCCACTTGCGCTCATACAGCTTCAAGGCTTCCTTAGCCGTCAAGGGATACTCCTGAGACTTCTTGACGCTCCAAACTTCAAGAGCCTCACCTTCGAGACGCCTCATTGTCCCGTCAGAGCCGCCGTTTTCGGTTAAGGCTTTTTTCAGAGCCCAGCTGTCCTTCACGCCATATACGATGACGTCGACATCAGAAAATGTGGGCTGATGAATATCAAGGAGAAGGGACCCAGTTACGCCAAAGGAACTTTCGGATAGCCCAGCCGTTTCCTCCAAAAACTTTGTGAATCTGACAAGCTTCTGTTGTAGCGAGTCCAGTTGCGGGGCTTGCCTCAGCTGAGTCAGCTTTTGTTCGGGCATAAAATGCTTTTTTATTTTGTCGTGGGGAACCGCGGTTATGGTGATGTTGTCCACGGGAGAATGGAACAGGTAATGTGGATAATTTTTCTCTAGATAGTTAAAGGTCTGTAGCAGATTCGGAATCGTGTATTTCTGCAATATTCTGCTGAATCTTTTTTTGTCGCTTCCCCAAACTCCGGACTCTGAAGGAACATACTTGATGTACGAAATGACCCGTTCGGGCGGATGCAACGCGCCGACTACACAAAAGAAGAAGCCTTCAGTGGTTTGAAGGAAATCCCTGTCTCTGAAGCCTCGCATATTCTCAACAATCCAGAAAAGCCACTATTATAATTAACGAGCAAATGAGCTTAGGCAAAAGCAAAATATGATATTGCTATGGCTATCGCGTCGTAAAGTCCATGAAGCCAAGCCGTGGCAGTGGTGTTTCCATCAGTTTTCTGCCAAACATAACCCAGAAACAGGCTTACAATGGTCACTGGAAGAATAGAATAAAAAGAATTGAGTCCATGCAAAAGCCCGAACAGGATAGAAGCAATCAATAGACTTCCCACCTTACCGAACGAGTTTTCAAACCCTCTCTGCACAAAGCCTCTAAAAGCTAATTCTTCAGCTGGTCCAACCAAAGCTATTGAAATAGCAAGCAGTGCGATCAGTTGAAGCCCGTTTCTGGGCAGTACCGCGTATGTAAGATTTGCCGCATCGGGTTCCGGACCTAGAACAGTTTCTTCAACTGCTCCGATGCTTCCAGCCAAGATGAGAAGAAGCACCGCAGCTAAGGACACGATTACCATTATTTTGAGTCTAGGTTTCTTCAAGCCTAGGTCTCTCAAACTTGCGCCTTTATATCTGGCAAATAGAAGGGTGATTGTGAGGATTATGCCTTCAGTGATGGGTAGAGAGATGAGTGCCAAGGGAAAGCTCATTTCCTGAAGGTTCAGAGAGTCAAGTCCTAACCCAAGCAGTATGGCGGCTACTATGAGGCTTCCCAGAACAATTCCAGCAGCCAAGGCGATGTAGCAGAGTATTGCTGATTTTGCTTTCCAGAGTGGCTGGTTCTCCATATTGGCTTCCCTTCCGGTCTGAATGAGAATAGGCATTGTTATTTATTAACAGTTACTTCTTTCAGTTCCTTAGTGGCGTTAGCGCCATTTTTTTGAAAAGAGGCAAATATTCAGTTATGCCGTCGATGCAGGGGGCAGTTTTGTGAATGTTTGTTCACTTATTTTCGGTTTTTAAGTGTTTTTGTTCAATCGTGGGAAAATGTTTATATGTAAAAATGTAATATTTGAATCCCCTATTGAATAGGGAGTATGAGCAATGGGAGCGGCAGAGAATAAAGAACTTTTGGCAAACGTAGACAAAGTTGCTGCTGAACTACGGGAACTACTTGAAAAATCTGTGAAAAAGAACCTGACAAAAGACATGCTCTTTTCTGGAGGCATTGACACAAGCATCTTAGCAACCATCGTATCAAAGTATAACCGCATCAGAGGCTTCACCTGCGCATTCAAACAGGCTAACGCCTTGGACATCAAATACTCTAAACTGATGGCTGAACGACTAAACATTGAGCACTACATGAACCCCTTCGATGAGGACCAGGTGTTTGCTGCGATTCCAGACGTTGTTAAAGTTTTGAAGTGCTTTGACCCCATGGAAGTCCGCAACAGCATAACCATCACGATTGGGCTGAAATTTGCTAAATCTTATGGCTCAGCCAAGCTGATTACTGGAGACGGCGCAGATGAACTCTTCGCGGGCTATCACATGTATTACCGGTATGTGGGAGACAAAGAGAAGCTGAGCGAAAAACTGAATAAAATGTGGGGCATAATGGCGTTTTCCGCAAACGCTCTGGGCAAACATTTCGGAATTGAAGTGAAGCAGCCCTATCTGGACCCGGAAGTTCAGAAGTTCGCCATGAACTTGGACCCAAGATATGATGTTCAGGAGGAGCGGGGAGAAGTTTGGGGCAAATGGATTCTCCGCAAAGCCTACGAGGATGTTCTTCCGCCTGAGATCAGATGGAGAGACAAGAACCCCATTGAAGTCGGTTCAGGCACCACGATTCTGCCCAAGTATCTGGCAAAGAAGATTTCTGACTCAGATTTTGCGGCAAAGAAGAAGAAGATTCTGGAAAGAGACAATGTTGTTATCCGAGACAAGGAACAGCTGATCTATTACGAGGCTTACAGAGACATTTGGGGTTCGCCCTGCGCTGAGGACTCGGATGCCAGAACATGTCCTCAATGCAACTCTAACGTTGCCGAAAACGCTGTTGTATGCAAAACCTGCGGAGCATATCCTATAACGGCTGAAGGTACTTCAGTAACCAACGACACCACTTATGTCGACAACTAGAGTGGCTCCTCCTTTTTTGTGAGCCATGGTTTGTGGACTAATCCACATCCTCTTTTTTTGCTCAGGCCAGTTTCAGGAAATGTTTAAAGGCTATGGTGGGCGCAAAGTTTGCTATCTCACCAGCGGAGACGGGTGGCTTGACAACAAAAGATTGGATTCCCAGAGACGGCGAAACGCTTCTCACCAAAGAAGGCTTCATCTTCTACGTTTTCGGATACGAACACCCCGACAATCGGGTTTTTGCGTTTCTGAAATATATTCCCTCCAGTTTGGCGCACCATTTTCCCATACGGTTTCTTAAACAGAAGTGGAAGCTTGGAGACCTGGAACTGTCCAGACCCGAAAAGCTGTATACAGCCGAGAACTATCAGAAGTTTGTTGAAACCTTACGAAGCAACTTTCCGCATTACCTGTATTGCTGTCCCTTCAGGGGCAAAGAAGTTCTGAGTGTTCCGCTGGACCACTTAGAGCGCGTTTATTTGCCTGGCGAGTGCCTGCAAGGGATATTCGAAAAAGAAGACAAAGATGCCATACAGAATGAGACTGTGGAGCTTGTTACGCTTCTCTCCAAAGAGTCGGGAGTACCGATTCAAGATTTTGGGATTCACGGGTCTGTTGGATTAAATATGCATTCGAAGTATTCTGACATTGACCTTGTGGTTTACGGCGCTGAGAACTTTAAGCTGTTGGAGGCGGCGGTTAACAGGCTTGCGGATGAGGGCGTGTTTTCGCATGTTTTCACCAAAAAGATTGACCACGCAAGAAAGCATCGGGGACGCTACAATGACAGGCGCTTCGTGTATAATGCTGTGAGAAAGTATGAGGAGATAGATGCGCCGCACGGAAAACTGAAGTACACGGCAGTCAAGAACGTCAGCTTCAGCTGCACTGTTGTTGACGGCAGCCAAAACATGTTCCGACCCGCAGTCTACCCGATTACAGATTATCAGCCAGACGATTCAGCATCCGAACTGTCTAAGGAGCAGGTTCCAGCAAAGGTGGTGTCGATGATTGGCTACTACAGGAACGTTGCTCGGGATGGAGACAGAATTAAGGTTTCGGGGACGCTGGAGCGAGTAGAAAACCTTGAAACGGGCGAAGTCAGCTATCAAGTTGTTGTGGGCACTGCCACACGAGAGCAGGAGTACATTGAGCCTGTCTGAGTTTGTTAGTAGCCAGCATAATCAGTTTTCCTGCAAAAACAGAAAAAAGACTGTTTTCAACAATGTACCTCTATTAGACTCCTAATATGAATGCTATGGGTTGTGGAGGTGCTTGGTTGCTGAAGTTGCGAGACCGTGACGCCATACTCACCAAGGAAGACATGATTTTCAGGGTTTATGGTTATCTTCATCCTTCAGGC
>CAZJLG010000100.1:0-5498 GCA_964546665.1 uncultured Candidatus Bathyarchaeia archaeon | reverse complement strand
TCGGCATAGCCGTTGGTCCAGGCACATAAGACAGCGAGAAGGCGTAACCCAAAAGATCAAGCAAAGCAGCGGCACAGGCGGCTGTGGGAAGCGCTAACACTTGAAGAGGCTTAAGCACTCCGTAGGGGAAGATAGTGTCTGTAAGGTATATGGCTGTGATGCCCGCGATTAAACCTATTGAGATGCCAAATTTCTTTAAACCGCCTCTTCCGTAGGCTAAGAGTGTAGTCGCTACGAAACAAACCGTGAACATAAGATACTCCATTGAGAGGGGCCAAGCTGCTGTAAGGATATGCTCCCAATCACCGAAGTTTGCTTTCCAGTATTCGCCGCGAAGAAGCTCTCCAGTTTGTATAACGACTTGATCGAAACCCAAGAAGTTAACACTTAAAATGTAAACTATCGGAATAATCGCAAAAATGAAAGCGGCTATAGCCCTGATTTGGCTTCCAGGTTTGCTTTCTACCTCAGTTTTTGGCGCTTTATCCAGATTCAGTGAATACTCTAAAACGATAAGCCACAAGAAGAACAGAAGGAAAAGTCTTCCTTTCCATGTGTAGTCAAAATAGAATCCTCTTTCATTGAATATGGCAAAGCTTTCAAGATTAAAGTAGTCCAGAATCATCAACAAAACTATTGCAGCAACAAAACACGCTAACAGAAAACTTTTGAACCACGGTTTTTTCATCAACTCAAATCTAGGAAGCATCAAAGATTGCCTTCTCAAATTTTGATAATCTAGTAGCGGCTTAGCAAGGAAGTTTTGAATTAGTTTGACTGAATCAGATAATTATAATTTACTATAATCTGGGTAGAGATTTTGTTGAAACAAGAAACGCCAAAAACTGCCAAAACTGTTATTTGCCAAAAAACAGGAATTAGATTTTCAGTAGGTGAACGTCAGGGGATAACGCTAAATTATCCGCTGAGAAGTTGACCATGAGTATTGAAGCATTAAAGCAGTTTACCTAAAATGTGTGCACTGGAGTTTGGTACATGAAAATAAGTTTCGTCACGGACCCTCTTCTGACAACGTTTGGGTCTACAAAACCGCCCTTTCTATTGGCTACGGAACTACAGAAAAGTGGGCACAACGTTACGCTTATTTCTCCAAGCATCAGCGAAGAAGTCAGCAAGGCTGCCGAAGAAAAAAACATACAAACCAAAAGTTTAGGCTCAAATTTTAGCTTCACAAATTCGTACCCAATCGTTGAAGCCTGGGCAAAATCGCTGCTCAAATCGGATATTCTGCGTTTAGATGACATTGGCGATGACGAGATAGTAATCAATACTTCCGCCAGTATTAAGGTCAAGTCGCACATGTATTACGCTCAGGGTCCCATGACGAGAGCCTTTGACGACATGATTTTTGAGATGCCTGCACATTACAGGTATGGCTACCGTTTGATTGCACCCCTATTACGTTATCTGGAGAAGAAAAACATTAGAGACTACGCCAATCTATCTAAGTCGGTGATAGCTAACTCAAAGTTTTGTGCCTCCATGTATGAGGAACTAGATGTTGAAGTTGACGGCGTAATCTCTCCTCCCTTAGACCGCAACATCTTCAAACCCAGCACCTTAGAACCATCACAAGACTATGTGCTGACATATTTTGGGGTCTACAGTAAGGAAACCAAGTTTGCAGCCATCAAGCACGTAGCCGATGCTGGCGTAAAAATCAAAGCCTTTGGCTGCAAGGCATCCGGCATCCCAACCTGCATCGCCGAACACCCCAACATCCAGTTCACTGGCGCAATTTCTAACGAAGAGCTTGTGAACCTTTACAGTAACGCCCTCTACGTCCTTTTCACCTTCAACCATGAACCCTTCGGATACATACCCATCGAAAGCATGGCATGCGGAATACCCGTGCTGACATACAATAAGCAGGGACCCAGCGAATCCGTAATAAACGGGTCCACAGGCTGGCTCGTAAACAGCGACCAAGAACTGCTGGACCTAGCCTTAAGGGTCTGGAAGGAAGGTTACCCACAAAAGATTAGGAAGAACTGCATAGCAAGGTCGTCACTGTTTGATTCTAAAAAAATCTCTGACGATTTAGTTAAACTACTTGGCGAAGGGCAGTGACTATCTACCTTTTTTCAGAAGCCGTCTGTAGAGATTCACATGCTCTGCCGCCACGGCACTCCAGCGTCTACTTTTAAATTCTGCTCTAAGGTTTTCGCCAAGACGGTTTCTAAGTTCCCTATTCTCCGCTAAAAAGGTAAGTGTTTGAGCCAACTCCGCTGAATCAGACGATGCTACGGCAATGTAGTGTTCTCCATTTTGCAGTTCGCTTTGAAACTTGGGTACTTTGCTGCAAACAACAGGTTTCCTGTAGTCCGCAACAGTCGCCAATGATCCACTTGCTTCGACATAATATGGCTCTGTGGACTGCAACACAATTATGTCACTTTCCCAAATGAGTTGTTCCAAACGTTTTTCATCAACAAACCCAGTGAATAACACCTGTTTCTGAGTGCGCGGTGTTAAAAGATGCCTGAAGCGTTCAGTTTGATCTTTTTTATCGTGGGCATGGCTTCCTCCCACGATTATCAGTTTTGCGTCAGGACACGTTTCAAGAAATTTTTCGAAGGCTTCAATTAAATATCTTAATCCTTTGCCTTTCCTTAAGAACCCAAGAGACATAATGCGAACTTCTTTCCCTTTTTTAGGCGACTTAGGTTTGTTAGAAGACTTCACGCCATGTGGAATTATGACTATTTTTTCTCCCTTTATGGCGTACTCTTTCTGGAGAGTGTCTTTCATCAAACGATTATGCACAATCAAGCTGTCTGAAAACTGTACAATACACTTTATAACAAGCATAACAGCTAGCCGTGCCAAGAAATTAACAAAAGAATTTTTGTAAAGATGGGCGTCTTTTCGTATCACCGTGTGCAGAGTGACGACGCATGGTTTTCGGCTTAGGCGCAGAAACAGAGGTAAAACTGGAAAAAAGAGGGATGATATATAACCACCATACAGCAGCCAGCCGTGCTGCAGATGGACGACATGGGCTCTTGTTTTGAGGACAGAACGGAAAATGTTGAGAGGAAACAGAGGTCCTCTTTTCCAGCATCTTAAAACAATCTCGTTTTTTTCTTCAGGAGATTTAATGGACTGCTGCTTTGTCAGAATGTTCGCAACAACTACCACGTCTACCAGTTCAGATATCTGGTTATACAAATCAGCGGAGTATAATGCCACGCCGTCTCTGTGCGGAGGCCATGTAGTAACAGCGCAAACCTTCAAAGTTATCCCCCGCCTGACATCTGCAAAACATTCAGGGAGTAAAAGTACACATCCGCGGAATTGGTTACATCAGCAGTAATTTCGATGAATGTCGCTCGTTCAAGAGAAAAATTGAACGTGAAAGCCTGCCATGCGTCTGCTTGTTTGAAGTCGCTACCTCTTATCATTTTTGTGATTAGTGGGGATTGTTCTGGCTCCTTCAAAACATCTAAGGTGATGACTTTACTGGCGGTGATGTCCGATACTTTCAGCAGCACCGTAACGTTGTATTCTCCTGGAGGAAGAACTTTTTCTGGAACCTCAAAGAACAAGGGCGTTGCGTCAGTAGTAGCATGAACCAACACATCTGTTCTCGTTACAGACCCGCCAAAAGCAACATCGTCCTGAACTAGATTTCCTGTTGCAATTTGCACATTATTATGAGTGTACGTGAAATCTACTCCTTCAAAATATTTTATTGCCCCAGCGTATCCTTTTTTGTAAAGCAATATACCATTCGCGTTGACAACTAATCCGTAGTCGTCACCAATTTCTGCATCAGACCACTTGGGAGCTACATGCGCTGGTCGAGGAAGCTGAACTGTGTACCACCAAGAATAGATGTCAACTAAAACATAGTCTACGCCATTGTTGAAGTAGGGATAAACTTCAAGCCGGTTGCATAGATGAGGATGTATTTCTGGCATAACAGAAACGGAGGCGGTTGGAGGAATTTCATTTAGAGCAACCCATATAGCCTCATCAGATTGTGAAGCAGAAAAGTCGCCGCCTGTGGGAAGCAACAATATACTGATAGCTAGAGTCACAGCCATTAAGTAACCAATCTTTCTCAACACGTCCCTGTTGCCGATAGCTCCTAACTTTTTCAGTCCGTTGATAGCTGCAACAAAGATAAAGGCTGAAACGAAGGCGGGATACTGAGTTCCAATCGCATAATACAGCGGATTAATGGAGAGTAGGCTAGCAGCAAACCAGGGCAAGGTCATTATAAGCGTTAATGGGTCTAAAAAGGAGAGAAACATAAGCGGTCCGAATAGGGATGTTATGTAAAGGAATTTGCTTTGTCCGTCACTGAAAAGTATACTAATTGTCTTCGCAGGGTTTGTCAGCGCATTGGTAACTATTTCGCCCGGGCTGGTGCCGAGTTCTCCCCACTCCCATTTTGTGCTCAAAGCATTCGGGTTAAAATGACTGATAACTGCGCCAGATAACATAAACCAGAGAACGGCTGTGACTAACAGTAAGATGGCAAAGAAGGCATTTTTTGTAATCTTTTTTGATCGTAAACCCTCAATGATGTCTCTCCGATGCCAAAGCGAAAAGTAAACAGCCATACTCAGGATGATTAAGGGAACAAACTCGTTAACCATCAAGGCAAGCACAACAAAAACGTAAGCGTTCAGAAGCTTTCCTTTTCTCAAATAATAGATGGCAAAAAGGAACAGGGCAGGCAGGAATACTTCAACATCAAAGTTCGAAACTGAAGCATTAATTGGAGGGTACACAACATAGACGATTGCAATAAAAAATGTCAATAACTTCCTATTTGGCTGTTGGTCACGGAGAATCCAGTAAAGAGGAATTAAGCCTAATGAAACAGCAACTGGTCTAAGTACAAGCAGCGTAACTGGGTTCTGGTAGAGGGCATAGATTGGAACTAACAGAAAAAGGAATGGCGAAAAATGGATGCCGAAAAGGCTTCCCGACGGGTTACCTGGAAGCTCACTTGTGTAATATAGTAGCTTTCCGTGATTCAGTGTGCTGTATAATGACTGGGAGTAAATGCTGAGGTCCCAAGCGTTTGTATGAAAGGCGTAATGGCGCGCTATTGCCACACTGGAGACTATAGTTACGTAAATAAGTGCAATCAAAAAAAGTATGAAATAATCGGATCGTATTATTGTCTTAATCCGACGCATATCAAGTCTGCCTCTAAGTAGAGTTGTATCTACCACTGCTTTCCTAACAACCTAACCGTATATTAAGCATGTGACCGCACCCGGACAAACACTGAACCAGTAAAATCACAGTCACCACCTTAACAACTCAGTAATACACATTCACAGTTATTTTATATTATCCGATTTTAGCACAATTTCCTTAATAATTTTTGACCAAGAATTTCTAATTCTGAATGGGTTCAAGTTAAAGATACTTATCTGACCTGAGATTTAAGGAAATTTTTGGTTAAATTTTAACTCCACCCAAATTGGCATCAAAATCTTTTGCAGGAGAAGGTG
>CAZJLG010000099.1:0-5569 GCA_964546665.1 uncultured Candidatus Bathyarchaeia archaeon | reverse complement strand
GGCTCAAGTCCCTGCACTGCAATGGTTCTGGTCTGGGGCTCATTGGCTAACGGAAACCAAGAACAGAACGTAGTCAACACCACATTGAACACGATTACGATAATGTTCTTGTATGCGCCTGTTGTTTCGCTCTTAACTGGCATCAAAAACATCCAAATTGACAGATTGTCACTTCTTTTGGCTGTGTTTGTTTTCATAGGAATACCGCTGGTGCTGGGAATCATCTCAAAGAGGGCACTCACAAACCAAAAAGGAGCAGAATGGTTCAAACATACCTACCGTCCAGCAGTAGCAAAGATATCGATTGTTGCTCTTCTGGCAACATTGGTTGTAATCTTTTCCCTTAATGGCAATGTGCTTATAGCAAACCCTGAAGAAATGATACTGGTGTCTGTTCCGCTGCTGCTTGGATTCTTCATAGTCGTAGGCATCAACTTGCTGGTCACAAAGATTGCTGGACTCAGATACAAGGAAGGAATAATTTCAGTCATCATCGGCTCCTCTAGCCACTTTGAGATTGCAATTGCTACCGCAATCAGCCTTTACGGTTTAGGCTCCCAAGCTGCTCTGGGAACCACTATGGGGCTGTTCTGGGAAGTTCCCGTTATGCTTAGTCTGGTGTATTTGGGCAAAAATTTGGGGAAAAGGGGATTCTGGAAAAAAGATTAATGAAAAAAGGTGATTGAAATGGAAAATGAGAAAATTAAGAAACATGTAAAAAAACGGTACGGCGAAATAGCCAAAGCAGACCAGTCAAACTGCTCATCGTCCTGCAGTTCCTCGTCGTCTTGTTGCGCATCATCTAGCTGCGGAACTCCTCCCCAGTACGTTGCGTGGAAGGTTGGTTACTCGCCCAGCGACATAGAAAATGTTCCGGAAGAGTCACTTCTGGGTCTGGGTTGCGGAAACCCTGTTGCGTTAGCAAGCTTGAAGGAAGGCGAAACCGTCCTAGACTTGGGTTCCGGAGGCGGCATCGACGTCTTTTTGGCAGCCAAGAAGGTGGGACCAGCAGGAAAGGTGATTGGCGTAGACATGACACAGGAGATGGTGGAGCGAGCAAAAGCTACTGCCCTTCAGTATGGCTACACGAATGTTGAGTTTCGTTTAGGCGAAATCGAATCTCTGCCCGTTGAGGATGAAACTGTGGACGTTATTATCAGCAACTGCGTGATTAACTTGGCTCCAGACAAGCTGAAAGTGTTCAAGGAGGCGTACAGGGTTTTGAAGCCGAACGGGAGACTTATGGTGTCTGACCTTGTAACAAGAGGAGAATTGCCTGAAGACGTCAAGAACAGTTTTGAGGCTTGGGCTGGATGTATTGCTGGTGCACTGGAAAAAAGTGACTACTTGAACAAAATAGCGGATGCAGGCTTCAAAGACGTCAAGGTCATTTCGCAGAAACCCTACACAATAGACGTTTCTCCGGAATTAAGGGGAAAAATAGTCAGCGTTCAAGTCGAAGCCCACAAAAGTTAACTTCTGGTTTACAGTCGACTGCTGTTCGGGTGTCTTGCTTTACTCTACAATCTGCTCCAGCATTTTAGCCGTGAGTTTATTGACAAGTTCAGAAGTTACGCCATCAACAATCTTGAATATTTGCGGGTCTGTTATCGAGTACAGTCTTCTATTTCCCTCTCTTCTATACTTGACTATGCCACAGTCCTTCAGAATCTTTAGGTGCCGAGAGACTGCTGGCTGGATGAGATTAACGTGGGGGGTGATTTTGCATACGCATTTCTCTTCGTCGCGCAGAAACTCTAGTATGTCGAGTCTGACCGGGTCTGATAATGCTTTGAAGATTTTGGCTTTGAACTTTTTTTCAGTTTTTGGGAGCATAATCAAAGGGGAAGTGAAATCTATATTTAAATATTGTTATGTTAGCAGCATGAGGTTTTCCCTCAAACATCATCGCAATATTTAAATATTGTTATGCACCATCTGCTCTACTAGCCCCCCGTAGAAACTAATAGGAGAAGAAAAACAGTGTCAGAAGAAATGTACAAAGGGATTCCCCGAAACAAGATACCTTGGTATCCAACAATAGATTACGAAAAATGCATTAGCTGCGGAAAATGCGTCGAATATTGTACACTCGGAGTATACGACTGGGAAGAAAAAGACGGGAAAAAGCGTCCAGTCGTGAAAAATCCGTACAACTGCGTGGTATTTTGCACAGGCTGTGACTCGCAATGTCCTGTTGGCGCCATATCGCATCCTTCGAAAGAAGAGACTCGAAAGATAATCAAAAGCTTGCAACAAGCCAAGAAAACGTGACTCTGATCTTTTTCATGCTGGTTTTGGCTGTTATTTTACATGCGTACTCCGTACCAAACGAAGACTTTAGCTATTATCGGTATTACCGCTCCGCAGGCTGTACGAGTGAGCACTGTAAGCAAGAAACCGTCGATTCCAGTTACCACATTTACGGGTGAAAGTTGAAAGATTCCGAAAAGCATGATTCCTCCGATGGTTGTTGCGGTTATTCCTGAGACTATCATTCTGCGGAAATTTTCTGATTGCTTATTCAAGGCTCCAGCCATGTAACCAATTAGAATCGGGCTAAGAAGATACCCCAACAGAACTGTGTTTGCACCAAAGAAACTCCCGCCCATAGGAGACCTGTAGCTGTCTGCCCAGTAAAGCGCGTATACGCTTCCCATGATGAAACCTGAAGCACCGCCTGCCCACTTGTTCCAAACTAAACCAAGTAACAGGGGAATAACGGCTATAACGAGCAATTCTTCAAGTTCCATTGTGATTCCAAATATTGCACCAAATCCGCCGCCGCTAAGCCTGTCCAACTGGGAAATTCCCACAATTAGTAAAACGACAACAACTGGGGCAATGATGCCGTAGATTATGTCGCTTCGATTCCACTCTTTCCATCCGAGGCTCATAACCTTCACCGAATTTGGGCAACTATTGTAGTATGTTAGAATTTAAATTTTGTTATGAACCTGCTGTGTCAGCACAAGCATTACCATAGCCGCCTCTTTAGATGCTTAAGGGCCTCTATAAAACGGCGATACGTTCTCTAATTACATTGTGAGATTGAACAGGCCAGTCTTTTCCTAACTGCAAACACAAGAAATGTGGCAATCAAAACTATTGGCAGAATTGTCCACGATGGAAACTCTGGAATTATTTCTTCTGAACTAGGGTCAATGGTGAAGTGTATCGTTTCGGAATTGTTGATGGTAAATACGCTGAAGTTGTAAACGCCTTTTTCAATGGCTTGAACAGTTATGGTGTGTTTTCCTTCAGGTATTCCTGTCAGATTCACTTCATGAACTAATGGATATGGTTTGTTTGGTAAAAGCCAGGTAGTGTTGTTAGGCACCCAGTCCCTTTCGTAACCGACTAAATCTAAATGTGTGATGTCTGCAGTCGGTGACTCTCCAACGTCCACGCTGAAGGAAAGAGTGACGCTGTCTTCGCTGAACACTGTGTTATTCTCTGGAGAAACTATTGATATTACGGGCGGTTCCGTGTACTCGTCTGGTGTCGTTCCTTCCATCCACCAGAAAAAGTTCGCCTTTGCCCCACCAATAAACCCTGTTCCAGCCAAAACTGAAATTGATAGTGCCAAAAAAACAGCAACTAACTTTTTCTTTATCACTTCTATCTCCCCCTATAGACATCAATAATAGCCATGCCGCTTATTTTAAAACAGTTTTTGTCAAGAAACCTTGACCAAACCGCATCGTTCCTAGTCAAGAAATCTTGACAGGATGCCCAAAACAACTTTATTTACAGTTTAAGCTTAACCTACTAGCTGCTTGTAGTTTTTCTCTATCTCTTTGAGCAGGGTGTCTTTGGTTATTTTGCCGCCTGTTTTTAGCATGGCAGCCATTGATGCTCCTCCGCATCCGACGCCCTCCTTCACTATCCCCGCCTCATACGCCTTCAGCCCATCAAATCTTGACCTGCTGAAATCCAAGCCCGCAGCAAGCACCGGAACATCCGCAATCTCGGCAACCAGCCCCTTCAGATCAGCGGTTCTGTCAGACACAATCCACCGCGTAGTTCCAACCGCCACATTACCCAACACATCTGAGTTTAAAGCGTTGACAACCGCCAACACAGCAGCCATCTGAGTCCCACCAGCCATAATAACAGGAATCTGTTCTGCGGCGCCAAGAACCAGCCCCGCTAGGGCAGGCTGCATCGGATCGCCCACAGTGGAAACCGCCATTATTGGCTCATCCTCAAACTCGCCCACCTCAACTCCTGCAGCTTCAAGCCCCGCTTCCGCTGTTTTTATTTTGAGTTCATGAGGGTTAACTGGCATGCTGCTGCTGACTTTTCCCTTGGCGTCTACGCCCATGGCTAGCAGGACGCTCAGAGCTGTTGTGGTTCCGCCGGGGATGCTTTCGCCGATAACCAAATAATCAGCTGTCTTTGACAGGTTTTCTCCAGCGATTCTTGCCCGATTCAGCACTTCTTCCGCATTGTCGAGGGCTCTGCCTGTTCTTATGTCTCTTCCTGGGTTGCCTCCCAACTCCACGAAGGGTACATGGGGTTTAATCTTCAATCCTGCATTCACAACTAATGTTGGTATGTCTGCCATCTTTAGTGCTGACATGGTTATGAGCGCGGGAGTAGGTATCCCATCAGGCGTCACGGGCACGCCCTGTATGCATTTGCATTTTCCGAGTTGGAGAAGCTCAACGTCGGCTGGGGGCGTATAATCGGTTATCTCCGGGTTTGCTCCGGCTGCGGATATTCCCTGAATCTTGGCTGTTTCGGTCACGCCGATGACGCAGAGGAACAGGGGCTTCTTTTCTTTTAGCTGGTTCAGCAGTTCTGTGCCTCTTGTTTTGTTGTGTGCTTGGATTATGTCATACATTTTTTAATTTCAACCCTTGTTTTTTTGTTGTGTAACTGTCAGCAAGTCTCACGGATGGAGTATCCAACCAATCATTTAAATCTCTTACTGCAAACATCTTCATCAAACACCTCTCAGGGTTGGCATGTATGGAATCCAAATTCAGCAATTTGCCTCTGCTCAAGTATCTGGAAGAACATGGAGTAAAACTGAAGGACCTGATAAACACGGCTTTGGAGCTTTTTGTGCCCCATCCGGGCGTAGAAACAAGAGAAAAAGCTGTTGAACTCTTCAAAGCCGGATTCTACGAGGCACTATCAGACGTGAACATTTCAGTCTTGGAGGTGGCATGCTTCCGCGCAGAAGAAGATGCCCGAGCTGGTCGGATTCCCCTTCTTCCCGTAGAGCAGTTTACGACCCGCCCAGGACTGATAGTTGATGAGCTGCTGGGCATGACTATAGCCAACTACATTGCAGGAGCCAGAGGAATCTTTGAGTACATAAGGTACGATCAGGCAAAACCTGGGATTCTACGGAAGCTGGGTCCAATAGCAAACGATGCCATAGGCGGCTTGATTGCTGGGGTCTCTTCCAGAGTTTATTCTGGGGCTCTGGAGATGGAGAACAAAAAATAGGTAAGTTGCCTGCGTCAGTTAACAGGTTGCACCAAAAGGGAATAAGAAATTAGTCTTCTATGTTCACGGGCAGGTTTGCGTATGCGTGGACTCCTGAGTCGTCGAT
>CAZJLG010000098.1:0-5607 GCA_964546665.1 uncultured Candidatus Bathyarchaeia archaeon | reverse complement strand
ATATCACTGAAGCCTATTTGGCGACCCCTGTCAACATATGCCTTAAGTTTGGTTTTCAACTCAGCCAGATCTTCTTGAATTTTACTCATACACAGGTTTCTCCTCAAACACGAAGAGTCTTACAAGTAAGCCTAAATCAAGTATTATCTTAAAACCCAATTTATTTATTATCTTTCATTAACTTGATACTTGGATATTGCAGTCATGATTCTGTAGCGTCTCTGGTTTGAAGCACCGCTTCTGATGAAGAAACCGCGATCGGCCAGACGAGAAAGGTAAGTTGAGGCTGTGCTCAAACGAATTGGTTCATTAAACTGTTTTTCGTATGCCGATTGGAGGTCTTTTGAAGAAAACAAGCCTACAGGGAAATTTTTCTCTGCAACTAAACGGACTTTTTCGATCTTTGGCATCTCAGCTACAGACCTTTCTGATACCGTGTTAGCATTTGGTGCTCCTCCTAGCAGTTCAACCAAATCAAGTAGACGAAGAGTCTTGTCTCTCGTAACTTGACCCTCAAAGGTTATCGTATAACGGTCGCCATTATTGAAGACCTCTACGCGAATTTTTTTGGCAGGCATACCGTAGCACCAGTTGAACTTTTATTCACTATTTACAACTTCACAAGTTATAGAGATTGTGGTAAAGAAAGTAGAGTGAATAAGCGCAAAAAATGGTTAAAAAGCAAAAAAACGACGTTTTTGCAAATATTTAAGTTCACAGACTTCACTAAACCCCCCGATTTCGGAAACAGAAAAAAAGCAAGGTTGAAGACGTATTTCCAGTAGAAGCAAAGGGGTTCCTTATACACATGAAAAAAGCCATAATCACGCCTGTTTTCGCATTTTAGAACCGGAAACATTGAATCTATCAGTTTGATGTCACAAGGTTTCACAGTCAAGTTAACAGCCGGGTTATAATTAAACAGGGGAGACTCTTCGTCACATATTTTACTGAAACAAACAAAAGAAGGGATTGTGAGACACCGACCCCTCTATTTCCATTGGATAGGTGAAAGTTCTGTCAGAGTTCTTTTTGAGCATTGATAGCAAAATAATGTAGAGTTAACTCTAGTTAATTTGACAACAGGAATTAAATACTAAAAAAGGGAGTAACTCCAACGGGATTCTTTTCGATAATAATAATGTCCACAAAAAAGGATTCTTTTCTGCAAAAAAGACGAATTCAATTCCTTTTTCCACGTGAAACAAAGGGGTGCGTGGGTCTATAGACAATCCCCAACTTGGTAAATAACCCCAAAACGTCTCTATCAAGAAAACTTTTGTTTCCCTTTAGCTTTTTGTGCAAACTGTCTATTTTTTTTTACGATAGTTCTTATCTACTGGAAATGCAATCGAGGCAATAACTCCTACCTCTTAGAGGAGATCGCCAGACTGAACAAAATTAACACTCTCGAGGATGTTTTCAATCATTTTCTTAGTAGTAACCACATTTTTAAAAACCGAGAAGTAATGCGGCATGATTATATTCCAAAAAAATTGCCGCACCGCGATGAACAGATAAACTGTTTAGGTGGAATAGTGGCGCCAGTCTTGAGGGGTTCTACATGTTCAAACGCCTTTATATACGGAAAAACTGGGACAGGAAAAACAGCAGTCACCAAATATGTTCTAAACATGCTTTCCTCCAAATCGCAGGAACTAGGAGCACCTATTGGAATCTGTTACGTGAACTGCCGCCTAGCCGGCACCGAATACCGTGTCCTCTCAAGTTTGTGTGAAGCCTTAGATGTGAAGGTTCCTTTCACAGGTTTGGCTTTGGGAGAAGTTTTTGACCGCTTTAAGGAAGGATTAGATACTCAAAAGAAAATTTTCATTGTTGTCCTCGACGAAATCGATGCCCTGATAAAGGTTCGCGGCGACACACTGCTGTACGAGTTAACTAGAGTGAATGAGACTCTTCGTCACGGCAGAACCTCAATAATAGGAATCTCAAATGACCTCAGATTCAAAGAGTTTCTGGACCCACGAGTTCTAAGTTCCTTAAGCGAAGAAGAGATTGTTTTCCGACCCTACGACGCAGCTGAACTCCAAGACATCCTCTGGAGACGCGCGCAGATGGCCTTTTCTGAGGGCGCTCTCCTAGATAGCGCTGTGGCATTATGTGCTGCATTGGCTGCTGCAGAGCATGGTGATGCCCGTCGAGCTTTGGACCTTCTTCGTGTTGCAGGTGAGTTAGCGGAACGGGAAGGTGCAGAGTGTGTCAGCGAAGAATATGTGCGACAGGCAGAGAAGCGTGTGGAACATGATCGTATTGTGGAGGTTTTGGAAAATCTTCCTGTGCACTCTAAACTGGTGTTGTGTAGTGTTTACTTGTTGGGGAAGACAAAAGTTAGCTACAGTATCACTGGCGACATCTATGGAATATACTGTGAACTTTGTGATCAGTCTGGTCTCTCACCGCTGACTCAGAGGCGAGTAAGCGGGTTGATCAGCGAGTTAGATATGGTGGGGTTACTGAATGCGCGGATTGTGAGTATGGGTCGTTATGGGCGCACTAAAAAGATTCGTTTGGGGATAGGCCGCAGCCTCGTTAGGACCGTGTTCACTAACAATGATAGACTCCGAGATTTAGTGGGTTACGTTCCTAATTGTTTGTCCGGAGCTTAAAAAAAGCTGGTGTATACCTAGCTCTTCGTGGTGAGTCACCATGGCTCTGTAAAATCTATTGTCGAAATCCTTGATGTCTGGAGGTTCACTATGGGCATGATTCCTGGGGTGGGAACAAGTCCCATCTTCTGTTGAAAGTCTGTCTGTTTTTGCCACGCTCCAGAGTTCACTATCAGCGTTCCCCTATACTTGTTGCATTTTAGTACATGAACGTGGCCAGCATGAAAAATGTCCGGTATTCTTTCGATAACCATGAAATCCCTTTTTTCAGGCGCGATAGGTGTTCTTTCTCCGTAAATTGGTGCAATGTGCCTGCTCTGTAACAAGAGTTTCATTGATTTGTCAGGCGTATCAAAGCTGACGTTGGGGGCAGCCGCTGCGATGTCGTCTAAGCTCCGTCCGTGAAATAGAAGTAGCTCTACGCCGTGGAGACTAACTGTGGAGGGACTTCCAAGGGAATGTATCTTTCGCGCTTCGCATAACGGCTCCGCATAGTCTTTAAGTAGGGCAGGCTGGGGTAACGCCTTTCTGGTTGCGTCGTGGTTGCCCGGTATGACTATTATTTCTATGTATTCGGGGATTTGTTCGATGAGCTTTGCGGCTTCCCGGTACTGGTCATAAATGTCTGTTATTGCCAGTTCTTCCATCTGATTTGGGTAGATTCCTACCCCGTCTACAATGTCGCCTGCTATGACCAGATATTTGATGTGACCGGCTATCTCCCTTAGGTTCTCATTTCCCTGTTTTCCTTTCAGCCATAGTAGAAATCTGTTGAATTCTTTTTCCATGAATTTTTTGCTTCCAACATGCAAATCCGAAGTGAGGGCTGCGTACACCGGCTCTGAAGCTTTGTGGGCGGTCTTCTGGGGCACCTCTGGCAGGATGAAATCTTTTGCGACTAGCAGGTCATTTTTTCCTTTTATGACATTTATACAAACAACTTGGTCAAGAAGCAGGGACTGGGCTTTTGCTATGATTTCGTGGCTTAGGTTAGGAGACACAAGTATTGTGGCACTTGCTTCCAAATCTTCGATCTTCACGAAGAGTCTCTCTTTAGCTTCCACTTTTTCCGTAATCATGCCTATGATGCTAAGCTTTGATTTTGCTGGCGCCTTCAATGCAACTGATATAGGCACCGCATTTTTGGCATCTATCCTTTTTCTAAGAATCTTCTTCAGCCGTTCAAACCGATCCTGAAAATATCCCAGATACTCGGTGATGGATCCCGTTGTGCATATTTCTTTTGTTGGGTCCGTAATCACTTTAACTCTATCTTCAACGTCTTTGGCGTAAGGTCTGAAGGTCTTCCTTGATTCCGAAGTGGCTGGAGATAAAACAGGAGAAGGCACCTTTTCGGCGCAGGGCTCTTTTTTCATAGTCTCCAGAAAGCTTCGGTCTATGAACAAGGGTTTTTGAGGCAAATCCTTGATTTTTCTGACAGCTTCTTCCATTAGATAGAGAGGGTCCTCGGTGTCAGTTAGATTGTTCAAGAATTCGAAAGCCTCTTTGTCCAATTGGTATCCGGACTCTATTGTGAATGAAACGGCTTTCTGCAGCTTTTCGCCTTCACTCACAGTGTTAGCCTCCTTTGTTCCCTCTCTTGTGAAACGATAATATTGCTCAGTAACCTATTAACTCTGTTCTCTCCTATAGACCGAAAGGTCTCTTCGGGGGCATATCCTTTACATCCGAGTCTATATTTGTTAGAACATTTTCTTCGCTTTCAGAATTTTTTGCTCAACTCTTAATAGCATGTTTTATTTTAGATTAATTCAATATTTCCTTGAGGATTCAGAGATGGATCTCCGCAAAATTCAAAGAACAAGTGGCGGAACTTTTTTCGTTTGTCTCCCTAAAGATTGGGCTGAGCGAAATGGGCTTGATCGTGGGGCTGTTGTTTCTGTGACCGAAACCGCTGATGGAACTCTTGTTATTAATCCAAAATATAATGTCGAGCGGACCCCTCAGGTGGCGATGATTACGCCCTCGTCCTTCCTTGATCGTGTAATTATTGAGAAGTATTTGTTGGGTTATGACATCATCAATGTCCAAGCCAAGGACAGAATAAGTCCCGTAGATCGTAAGCGGGTAAAGGATGCTTCAAGTCATTTGGTTGGTTTGGAGATTGTTGAGGAGAACCACTCCAAAATCGTTATGCAGTGCCTCTTGGAGCCCTCTACTTTTCCGCCTCAAAAGATTCTTCGAAGAGAATATTCTATTGTTTCAGGGATACACCGCGACGCCATAACCGCTCTCCTTGAGGGAGATTTGCAGCTAGCCAAAAACGTTGTCGCAAGAGACAACGAGGTTAATCGTTTGTATTTTCTTTTGGTACGCGTTCTCCGAACTGTTATTCAAAATCCAGGGCTCAGCGAAAAACTTGAAATTCTGCCAATAGATTGTTTGGATTACCGTTTAGCAGCTAGTTTGGTTGAATCTATAGGCGATCACTCTGCCTCTATTGGTGAGACTGTAATCAAGTTAGGTGGTGCAGAAATAGCGGATAATGTTTCAAAACTTATTTTGCAGTTGCACAAGATTGCCTACGACTCTCATGAAAATGCTATCAGTGCTGTGTTTTCTCGTGATGTGTCTGTTGCGGAGTCGGTGCGGTCTGAAAAAGGCAAGATTGACTCTTTGTTTAATGAGCTTGAAACGGCTGTGCGGGATCTTCCAGTGGAGATGGGGCGTCATCTTCTTGCTGTTGCTTCTTCGATACGGCGAATTTATGATAATAGCTTGGATATAGCTGATCTTGTTATGCCGAAGCTTCCGTAATACGTTTAAATTGTGAGGCGTCTCTAGATTTTTAGGATATGTCGTGTGGCAGAATGGAAGAAAAGAAGCTTATTGAACGAATAAAGCAGCTTAAAAAAGAGAAAAATGCTGTGATTCTGGCACATGTCTACCAGAGACCCGAAATATATGAGGTAGCGGATTTCATTGGCGACTCCTACGGGTTGAGCAAAAAGGCAACAGA
>CAZJLG010000097.1:0-5704 GCA_964546665.1 uncultured Candidatus Bathyarchaeia archaeon | reverse complement strand
AGCATCAACCCCGAAGCTGCCTTAGAGGGGCTGGAGGAAACAGAAAAAGTTGGGCTCAGAACCTACAACCCCACATGGTTCGTGAAATACTGTTATAAGCTCCTGGGAAGAGCAGAAGCCCTCAAGTTCCTAGAAAAATCGGCAGACATCCCCCCCGTTTACGTGCGGCTGAACACCTTGAAGGCGCCAGAGGAAAGCCTGCTCAAAAAAGTGGAAGCCGACAACATAGTTCTGGAGAAGGTTCCGCAACTCAAACACACATACAAGCTGATTGAAACAAAAAAACCGCTCACAAGAACCAGAAGCTTCAGTCAAGGACTCTTCTACATTCAAGACAAAGCCAGCTGCCTAGCCGCCGAAATCGCAGACCCAAAACTGGGCAACACTGTGCTTGATGTATGCGCAGCGCCGGGGTCCAAAACAACGTACTTGGCGCAGCTGATGGAAAACAAGGGAAAAATCGTTTCTGTCGACTACTCGAAGCGGAGAATACAGGTGTGGAAGAAGGAAACAGAGCTCATGGACGTCAAAATAGCCCAGCCCTTGGTTGCTGACGCAAGGAAAGCTTTGCCCTTCCATCTTTCAGCGGACCTGGTGGTTTTGGACCCACCATGCACAAGCACAGGAACCTTCGGGAAGACGCCGGATGCGAAGTGGAGGCTCACCAAACGGTCAATTCTGGGCATGGCAAAGATTCAGTCCGAGATGATAGAGCAGTGCGCAGAGTACGTGAAGGAGGGCGGCTTCTTGGTCTACTCCACCTGCAGCATAACCTTGGAGGAAAACGAGATGGTTATCGAAAACTTTCTGAAGCTGCATCCAGACTTTAAGACAGTAGACACAAAACCCAGAATCGGCTTACCTGGACTCAGGGGACTAACCAAATGTCAGAGACTCTATCCGCACATCAATGAATGCAATGGCTTCTTCGTAGCAAAACTGGTGAAAGAAAAACTGTAAGCTCAGCTAACTTTTTCGTGCCTTCTCTAAGAAGCATAACACTTCAAAGAGGGTCTTCGCCGCCTGAATAGCTGTTACGCCCCTGTCATAGTGGGGCGCCACCTCAACCAAATCTAAGCCAACCACTCGCTTGTCGCAGACCGCCTGCAGAAGGTCCAGAAGCGTTGTGGTGTCCAGTCCTTCAGGTTCAGGGTTCGGAACTGCAGGCGCACAGGAGGGGTCAAGAACGTCAAAGTCGATTGTCACGTAAACTTTACTGTATCCCGCAAGTGTGTCTCTGATGGTTTCAGCTGTTTTGTCGGCGCCATCTTTTCTTATCTGTCTTGCAGTTAAGTAGCCTATTCCAGATTCTTCTGCGTAGTCAAGCTCTTCTCTGGTTACTGCGCGGGTGCCGACCTCCAGAATCTTAGCGGGCTTAACATCCTCGTTGATTCTCCGCATAAAAGTTGCATGCGATAAAGTGAGACCAAGGTAGTTGTCGCGCAGGTCAAGATGCGCATCGAAGCTCACCACAGCAACGTTTTCGTCAAGGCTCCGCAGCACACCCAAAGTAATGGTGTGCTCTCCTCCGAGAAACACTGGAACTTTCTCGGCGTCAAACAGGTCCTGCGTAACCAACGCTAAACGTCCCAGAGTCAATTCCGCGTCTCCGGCGAAGTGCAGGTCTCCGAGGTCATGGATTTTCAGGTCCTCAATGTCCATGCCTGTTCTGAAGCTGTAGCCTTCAATGTTAAGGGATGCTTCCCTGATGGCAAGAGGCGCAAATCTTGCTCCGGAGCGGTACGTGCCTGTTACGTCGAAGGGAACTCCCAAAATGACGTATCTAGACTCCTCAAAAGATAGCTGATTTCCAGCGAAAACGGGGGCTGGTGACACGAAGAGCTCACGATAACTCATACACAATCACTTGTAGAAAATACGCTTCGCCTATTAAACTTAACACAAGGAAAACAATCTACGTTTTATTGGCTCTCGATTGTTTTGCTGTAGCAGTTCCAGCAGAGTATTTCACAGTTTTCTACTGTAGGCTTTCCGCCTTCCTCTGGGCTAACAAAGAATCGGGCTTCCCAGCCGCTTCTCTCCGTCTTGTTTCCCCTATTTTCCCATATGATCTGCCTGAAGCAGGTGAAACTTCCATGACCATGATCTTCTTTTTCACACTGGCATCGGGCATTAGCTCTTGTAAATGCTTGCTTCACGACTTCCTCAGGAAACCCGCTCATCATAACTCCTCAACAATAAGCGATGTGTAGTATACATTTTAAGATTACGAAAAAAGGAAGGATGAAGGAGGCTGCAGTGCTTATGGAACCAGTAATTTGCGGAGAGTATTCTCTTTGTTGTCGTTGCGGTGAAGCTCTTCTCTTAGGCTTTCAACTTCCTTTCTTAGATTCATTAATTCTAGAAGAAGAAACGTGTTGCCGTGCCTGAAGAAGTGGTCCACCATCTCAGAAACGGTTTGCTCGCTGATGTGACCCCTGACTTTGGCGGCTAACTCCTTCGAAAGCATCTTTTTCGGGTCCATCTTAAATCGGACACAAATTAGAGTAATAAAAGATAACACTTATGAAAACAAAATTATTACACCAAATCTATCTTCCACATCAAGAACACCCCTCTCCGATTCCTGAAAAACCGCCTAATTTGGAGAAACTAATTTATTACCAATCGTATTATAGCGGTAGGAAGGGATACGAAATGACCTCAAAATCAGGCTCCAAGATTGAAAACCCAATAGTGTTACTGTTCTCAATTTTCTATGTTGTAGTAGGAATCGCTGAAATAGGCTACTTCGCCATCGCAAATGCCACTGCGCCCCCACACATCCCACTTCTAGGAATCTTGAGCTTAATCACAGCCTTCAGCCTCTTCAAAATGAACAAATGGACTGTGCCCCTCGCAGTTGCGATGTTTTTTACAGGAATAACCTTTGGAGCAGCAACCCTCATCAACTCGCTGGAGTTGCAGAGCTTCGGAGCCGCCCTGCTGTTCAACATTGCCCTAATCGTCTACATGATTATACTGCTGATAGCATCCTGGTACATAGTAAACAAACGGGCAAACTTCAGCTAAAAACAGGGCAGTTTACGGTTTTCTCAGTTTCCCGAAGAGGTAAACGTCTATTTCTGTTCCAGCATCTATGAACTGCTGCTTCTCGGATATCTCAACGAAACCGTCAGCCTTAGCCAAGGTGGTTATGGCGCCTGACAAGCCAGTAGGAACCGGACTCACAAGCAGCTCTCCAGCCTTGTTGTAGGATAAGTTTACCATAATGAAGGTTCGGCGCCCCCTTGCGGGAAACATCTTCTTGGCAGCCACTGCCTTAACCTTAGGCAAATCTTCCTCAGTTCTGCCAGCAAGCTTGACTAGAATTGGACGAACAAATACGTTAAACATGAAGAGGGAGGATGTTGGGTTGCCCGGCAACGAAAAAACTGGTTTGCCGTCAACTATTGCTACTGTTAAGGGTTTTCCGGGTTTCACGGCTACTCCAGACATGATTACGCCGGGCTTTCCCAGAGAGTCCACGACTTGAGGAGTGAAGTCCTTTGGTCCAACCGAAACCCCGCCCGAAGTTATCACCGCATCCGCAGAACCCAAAGCCTGTTTCAGCGCCTTTGTCAGTTTGTCCTTCTTGTCTGGGATGATTCCCAAATTAATGGGCTCTCCCCCGCTTTCCAGAACCGCAGCACTCAGGGTATGCGCGTTTATGTCATAGATTTTTCCTGGCGGCAGCACCTCTCCAGGCGCCACAACCTCTCCTCCTGTGGACAGAACAGCTACTCTGGGGAGCTTATAGACAGCAGCTTCTGTTAAGCCGATGGCAGCCAGAACCCCAATTTCGCGGGAACCCAGAACCCGACCTTTCTTCAGCGCAGTTTCGCCCTTGCGGATGTCTGAGCCTGCCGCCATGACGTTCTCGCTTCCCGCAACTGGGCGACGTATCAAAACGTTGTCTCCCTGTCGGCTTGTTTGCTCCACCATAACCACGGCGTCGGCGCCGTCAGGCAGGGGCGCTCCAGTCACTATTTCAGCAACCAACCCCTTCTCCACCGCTACTTTTGGAGGCTCGCCGATGGCTATGTGTCCACAGAATCTGAGGCTGACGGGCTTGTCTTCGCTTGCGCCAAAAGTGTCAGCTGCCTTCACGGCGTAGCCGTCCACTGTTGACCTACTGAAGGACGGAATATCCATGGGCGACACAATGTCCTGTGCCAGCACACGGTCATGCGCCTTTGAGATGGCAACCTGTTCCTCTCCAACAGGTTTCGCAGAAAAGCTCTTTTCAAGAAGCTGTTTGGCTTCGTCAAAAGAAAGAAGTTTCCTGAACATTCTACTCCCTCACGATGCTGGAGAAAAGATGCACCCGAACCTGTTCTCCTTCCTCTACGCCTTCACGGTTTTCAGGAATAATAACGTAACCATTCGCCTTTGTCATAGTTGTGATTACACCAGACCCAGTTACTCTCACAGGCTCAGCCAAAAATCCGCCATCCTTTTCAAAGACGCGAACACGAAGAAAGACTCTTCGTCCCAGCGCACCCGCCACTCTTCTGGTCAGCTTCGCCTCAACTGCGGGTCTAGCCTCGTCTATGCCCAGCAACTTGAGAAGAGTGGGTCTAGTGAAGGCTTCGAAGCCTACTGTGGCTGCCACAGGGTTTCCGGACAGCACAAAAACGGGTTTTCCTTCAAGGATCGCCAGCGCCGTTGGCATACCCGGTCTGATGGCTACACCGTGAACGACGATTCCAGGCTTCCCTATCTTGTTGACCGCCAAGGGAACCAAATCAGGATATCCGACGCTTGTTCCGCCAGTGGTGATAACCGCGTCCGCCTGTTCCAAGCCTTCCTTGATTTTGGAGATTATCTCGTTTAGGTCGTCCTTGGCTAAGCCCAGGTTCAGCGGCTCTGCGCCCAGTTCTCTGCATAGGCTAGAAAAAACAAGTCTGTTAGTTTCCACAATCTTGCCGTGCTCAAGTTTTTGACCCAACTCCACAAGCTCGTTTCCTGTGGCTAAGATGGCGACTTTTGGTTTCCTGACAACAGGCACATGTGTTTCGCCCAACGCAGCCAGTAAGCCTAGATGATGAGGATTCAGTCGGATTCCAGCCTCTACCGCTACGTTTCCTTCGGCTACGTCTTCGCCCATTTTTGCGACGTTTCTGCCAGGAGTAACCGCTTTTCCAAGCTCGATTTTGTCCTCTAACTTTTTAGTGTACTCCAGCATAACCACGGCGTCGGCGCCTTCAGGAACAGGGTTTCCCGTCCACAGCTCCTTTGCTTCGTTTTCATGGACTTTGTCTTTGGTAAGCTTGAAGATTTTGGTTTTAAAGGCGGAAACTCCGAAAGTGTCTTTTGCTCGTAGGGCGTAGCCGTCCACGGCTGAGCGGTCAAAGGGCGGCATATTATATCTTGCTCGGATGTCCTCTGCTGTGACGCGCCCCAGCGCCTCACCAATTGGAACTTGTTCGGAATCCAGTTTTTCTGGCTTTAGTTGTGTCAAAAAAGCTTGGAGAGCGTCATCCACGTTTGTGAGTTTTGTGAAGCCTTTAAGCCGAGCCAACATAATCCCCACTTAAGAGCAAGAAAGTAGGCGTAAAAAACTTATCGTAAAAAGTGGTGAAACTGCCTAAGATAACGGCTAACACATCTTGTGCGCCTTTCGGTTTATTGGAGAAGTGAAGCCAGATAAGGAAAACTTAAATAAACTACAGTTCACTTCCGTAGTTAGCCTAAAAGAGAC
>CAZJLG010000096.1:0-5718 GCA_964546665.1 uncultured Candidatus Bathyarchaeia archaeon | reverse complement strand
TGCCGACAACGTTAGCCACCGTAACCATGTAGTCGTTGTCTAAAAAGCTGTAATATTTGTCAAAAACGGCGTCAAACTTTTTGTCTGTGTCAACTCGGGTTAGATTGGCGATGATAGCCAAAGCATTCCAAGTCAGGATGCGGTATTTGCTGTCAAGTAAATCAACGAAAAAATCGAAGTGTGGATACAGCTTCTCTGGATGCTCCTCGCTTAAATCCATCAGGACTTTTGAGCAGCCATATCTGACAGCGGCTTTTGGATGGCCAACGCCCTCAAGCAAAAGAGGGATCAGGCTGAAGTCCTGCTTAACCCTGCTGAGTAGCGCCTCTTTTGTCAGTTTTTTGTCTATGAGATTTTGAGCTAAGACAGAAAAATCGTCATTTCCGACCATGAATTGTTCTCTCCCAGTCGTGGCTCGTACAAAATTAAACTGCGAACAGGTCATATTTGATTTTCTATTCTACTGGGTCTTGACATATCGATTTCTGACATGTATTTCATGAAAGAACTCCTCTTTTATAGCGTCTCACAGAAGCTAACATGTAACATAGCAGCAGAAGTTCTAAGCAGGTAAGGGAGTTCGATGAAATCCAAAAAACAAGAACCCAAACATTCATTGTTTACTGAAACAGGTTCAACCTTCGTCAAGCTAAAGGACGCAATTAACACTCACATAGTTATGAAGGGTTTCTGGCTAAAACGGGTAAACGCAGCAGCAATAGATTATCTTATGCTTTTTATTGTAACAGGAATCCTGTTGCCAACAGCGTATTTTGTTGAATTCTTCTTAGCCATGGGACTCTTGTCTTTGCTCTATTTCGGGGTAGCAGAGTCATATTTTGGGTATACTTTAGGAAAGAAGTTGTTTGCTCTCAAAGTCGTAAATCTTGATGGAACCAAACCCAGCTTGAAAGACTCCTTCATACGAAACATAAGCAAATTCAATGTTGTTTTCCTGATTTTGGACACAGTCGTAGGTCAAATCACATCAAGCACTCACCAGAAATTTTTGGACAGAATCGCAAACACAACCGTTGACGACCTATCCACAATCTCCACCTTCTCAGAAGCAACATTGTGAAGCCATCCGCTATCAGTCTGCTTTTCCAAAACGATTAACAAAAATGCAGGTCACGTTGTGGAGCTGGGGAAGGGAATTGAACCCTTATAGAGCAACTCTGCAGGCTGCCGCCTAAACCATTCAGCCACCCCAGCACGGTGAAATTTCATTGTGAAAAAAGCTAATAACTCTATCGATGGTCTCACAGGAGCGGCAGCCGTTGCTGTTGTTTGCTTTTTATGTTTTGAGGTATTTTTCGGGGTTCTCTTCAAAGGCTATTTTGCATCCGGGGGCGCAGAAGTAGTAGGTTTTTCCCTTGTAGACACTTTTATGCTTCGCCGTTTTCTCGTCCACTGTCATCTTACAAACGGGGTCAATTGCCAATAGCTTTCACCTCCCATCTAATTCTGTTTTTCCAATTTTGGCTTAAACCGTTTCAGGAGCGAGGCGTTAGTGACCACAGACACTGAACTGAAAGCCATTGCAGCAGCTGCAAAGATGGGACTCAATAGGATGCCGAAGGGATACAGGACGCCAGCAGCTACAGGAATCAGGACAGTGTTGTAGGCGAATGCCCAGAATAGCCCCTGCTTAATCTTGTTCATTGTAGCTCGGCTGAGCTGAATGCTGATGACCACGTCTCTAAGGTCGCTTTTGACCAGCACGATGTCTCCGGTTTCCATCGCTACGTCAGTTCCGGTTCCAACAGCTATGCCAATATCTGCCTGCGCCAGAGCAGGTGCATCGTTTATTCCATCACCTACCATGGCAACTATTTTGCCTTCAGTCTGCAAGCGTTTAATTTCAGATGCTTTGTCTCCTGGAAGCACCTCCGCCAGCACACGGTCAACGCCTATTTGATTTGCGATAGCCTTCGCTGTTCTTTGGTTGTCGCCTGTAAGCATAATCACTTCAAGACCCATCTTCTGGAGAGTCTTCACCGCCTCCGCAGAATTTTCCATCAGCGTGTCAGCCACAGCAATCAATCCCGCAGCTTTCCCGTCTACCGCCACGAGCATAGCCGTTTTTCCTTCCTCTTCCAGTGCTTTCATTTTTGCTTCAAGCTGTGTTATGTCTATGCTGTTCTTTTCCATAAGCTTCCTGTTACCCAAAAAGACTGACTTGCCATCGTATTTCACTTCCACGCCGTATCCGGGTAGGGCATTAAAGAATTCGGGATTACCAACTTCATGATGCTTCTCCATCGCCTTTCTCACTATAGCTTCTCCGAGGGGATGTTCAGAGTTTTTCTCTGCAACTGCCGCAAGCTGCAAAAGCTCAGCTTCACTCACCCTAGAGGTAACAGGAATAATGTCTGTGACTTCGGGCTCTCCTTTAGTCAAGGTTCCTGTTTTGTCGAAGACTATGGCCTGGAGTTTATGGGCTGTTTCCAGAGCTTCTCCGCTCTTGATTAGGATTCCATTTTCTGCCCCCTTTCCGACACCCACCATGATGGCTGTGGGCGTGGCTAAACCCATGGCACAAGGACACGCAATAATCAGAACAGCAATGAATACGGTGAGGGCGAATACAAAGCCTTCTCCTAAGAGATACCAGAAAAGAAACGATGATGCTGCAGCAATCAGTACTGCTGGAACAAAATAGCTGCTTACAACATCCACCAGCCTTTGGATAGGCGCCTTGGAGCCCAATGCGTTCTCAACCAGTTTTATTATCTGGGCTAGCACTGTGTCGGCGCCGACCTTTGTTGCCTTGAACTTCAGCACCCCAGTTTTGTTTATGGTTGCTCCGACAACAGAGTCGCCTGCCTTCTTTTCCACGGGTATGCTTTCGCCGGTTATCACCTTTTCATCCACTCCTGAGTAGCCGTCAATCACAACGCCGTCAACAGGTATCTTCTCCCCAGGTCTGACAACAACAATGTCGCCGACCTGAACGTCTTCTACAGGCAACTCCATTTCTTCGCCGTCTCTTACAACCCGCGCGGTTTTGGCTCGAAGACCCATCAGCTTCCGTATAGCCGCGGACGTTCTGCCTTTAGCTATCGCCTCCAGCAGTTTGCCCAGAACAAGGAAGGTCATGAGAGAGACAGCAGTCGTGTAATATAGTTGACCTACGCCCGAAAAGGTGACGTAGACGCTGTAAAAGTATGCTGCTGAGGTGCCCAGGGTTACTAGGACGTCCATGTTTGGGTTTCTGTTTTTCAGCGCCTTGTATGCACCTACAAAGAAACGGTGTCCAACAAGGAAGTGAACTGGAGTGGCTAAAACAAACAGTATGTAGGGGATGTAGGATTCTATTGGAAGGTTGAAGGGAAGAAATTTCCAGTAACTGAATATAACTACGAATACGGTTACTACCGCAGAAAAGGTTAACCTGATTTTCAGTGACCGAATTTCATTGTCTCTTTCCTTCTGTTCTGCATCTTCTACGCCCGCGCCCGCTTCAGGTTCGACAACGTCGTAACCCACGTCCCGTATGACCTTTTTGATGCCCGCTAAACTAATCTGCGCAGGGTTATACTCGACAGTTGCTGTTTCTAGGGCAAAATTGACGACAGCTTTGTACACGCCCTCTTTCTGTTTTAGAGCCTTCTCTATTGTCTGGGCGCAGATGGCACAGTGCATTCCGCTGATTTGTAAAGTAACGTTTTGGTGGATTACCCTGTAGCCTACGCCGCATATGGCGTCCTCGATGGTCTTCTGGTCTGTTACGTTTGGGTCATAATCGATGATTGCCTTCTCTGCCGCCAAGTTGACTGTGGCATAAATTACGCCCTTCAGTTTGGGCAACCGCTTCTCTATGGTCTGGGCACAAGTAGCACAATGCATTCCCCCAATGTCGAGGACAATCCGCCTCTTCTCTTCTTTAGCCACGACTACATCTTCTCCTTAGCATCACACAGCTTGCAGAGCAGACTCACTTGGTCTAGTCTCAGGCGTACAACAACCATTTTCGTTGACATAAGATGTTCTACATTACCTGCGTTTCGAAAATATTTAATGATTCCTTTTTTGCGCAGGAGACTTGGTTATCGTGGCTGCTGTTGCGATGTAATAATAATCCTCAGCGTATGATGTTTGAGAAGCCATTTAGGGGCACGCGTAACCATAATGTTTTAATGACGCCCCTCAACTCAGAAGTTAAGAAGAACTTTATGTTTTTGAGGTGTAAAAGACAATGGAAGATAAAGAGCTAGAAAAAATTAAAGAAGAAAAAATAAAGAAAATGTTAGATAACGCCACCGGAACCGTAGTTAAATTGGATTCCGCATCTTTTGACGGTTTCATAAGCGGTGACGTGCCTGTTGTGATTGATTTCTGGGCTGACTGGTGCATGCCATGCCGAATAATGGGTCCTGTGATGGAAGAACTGGCGAAAGCGTATGCAGGAAAAGCCAGATTCGGGAAAGTGAACGTTGACGAAAACACTCCCATTGCCCACCGCTACGGAATCATGAGCATACCCCACTTCCTAATCTTCAAAAACGGCACCATAGTCGAGAAAATAGTCGGCGCCGTGGGTCGGGGACCTCTAGAAGGCGCACTCAAGAAGTATCTCTAAGAACCCCGAAACCTAGTCACAGCATTATCGCCAGCCTGCAGGCGACAGACGCTAGAGGAGTGGAAAAAGGGTTTCTTTGCCATCAAACGCTCTCGGTAATATATCAATGAAGACTTTGGGGTTCATCGTTAACCCCATAGCAGGCATGGGCGGAGCAGTTGGGCTGAAAGGCACTGACGGAAAAGAGATTCTTGAAAAAGCGGTTAATCTTGGCGCAAAGCCAGTGGCTCCAGCACGGGCAGAAACCTTTCTATCCACGCTAAAAACCATCATAAAAGACGTCACACTGGTTGCTGGAGCAGGGCTGATGGGAGAAACTGAAGCCCACAACCTAGGAATCAGCTGCAAAGCTTTTGGAGAAAAAAGAGACCAGACCAGCAGCCAAGACACCATGGAGGCTGCGAAACAAATCATAAACGAGGGCGTTGACCTTCTCGTCTTCTGCGGCGGAGACGGCACAGCCCGTGACGTGCTGAACGCTGTTGACAAGAAGGTTCCTGTTTTGGGTGTTCCAACCGGAGTCAAGATGCACAGTGCAGTGTTTGCTGTTGACCCCAAAGCCGCTGCAAGAATAACTACAAGGTTCTTGAGACAACAGTTGCCACTCTGGGAGGCTGAGGTTATGGACATTGATGAGGAGGCTTTCAGGCAGGGCAGAGTTTCTGCGAGACTGCACGGTTACGTGTTGACGCCTTATGAGCCTCGTTTGATTCAGGTAGCTAAGATTGCGTCGCCTATGACACAGAGCGATTTGCGGAATCAAGCTGCAATGGCTATTTATGTTATAGAGAAGATGGAGCCGGACGTTGTTTATGTTGTTTCTGCGGGAACAACCACGCGCACTATAGGAGACCTTTTGGACGAGAAAAAGACTCTGTTGGGCGTTGACATCTTCTATAACAAGAAACTTGTGGCTAGGGACGTGAATGAGAAGCAGATTCTTGAGGCTATCAAGGGTAAACCCGCTAGAATCATTGTCACCCCCATTGGCGGTCAGGGCTTCATTTTTGGTAGAGGAAACCAGCAGATAAGCCCAAAGGTAATCCGCCAAGTAGGCATCGACAACATCATGGTCATTGCAACAGAGAACAAGATGAAAAACCTGAAGAGCCTGAAGGTTGACACAGGCGACC
>CAZJLG010000095.1:0-5743 GCA_964546665.1 uncultured Candidatus Bathyarchaeia archaeon | reverse complement strand
GCTGGGAAGCTTCCGCCCTTCGGCGTCTTAGCCTTCAGCTGCTCTACCACCCGCTTGGCAACCATGGCTCCCACCTTCTCTGGGGTTTCTGTGTCAAAGACTTCGTAGCCTGAGGTGGAGCCGATTTCCTCTCTTGCTGAGGCGTAGACGCTGTTTTGTCGTGCTGAGGCTAGGAGCCGTGACCAGACGTAAAGTTTGTCCTGTTCTATGTGTGCTCCGTCGCTGTTGACGAAGATGTTTGTTCCTGTCACATCCAAGTAGTTGATGGTGCAGCTTTTTATCCGCTTATCATAACCAAAAACTGTCTTATCCATCGCCAAGGTGTTAGCGATTTTTTCTTCCATGGAAACGTCCTGCGGATTCTTCCTAGACTTAGCAGCCACCCTGTCTTCTACGGCTTTTACGTTAGCAAGCTTCACAGGCGACTTCACCCTGAGACCCGCCGCCTTCGCCAACCTGACGGCTTCACTGACAGCGTCTGTTAGCTGTTTAGGTTCCAGTTTTCCAAGAGACACGAAGCCCCAAGCCCCATCTGCTAGTGCTCTGATGCCTGCGCCGCTTTCGGTTCCCTCTTTTGCTCCCTCAACTGTGCCGTCTTTGGTTGTCAGGAGGGTTTTGAAGAGGTTTTGTGCCCTGACCTCAACGTACTTGGCGCCGAGGCTCATACCATAATCAACAGCTTTCGTTAGCATGTCCTTCAAAACGCGTTCATCCCTCATGTATGTCGATTAAAGTTTTCGTGGCGTCTTAAAACTGTTGGCGAAGTACAGGTTACATGAAGTCAGCCATGCTCTTCTGTTTAGGCTTCTGTGGAGCCGTCTCTTCCTGTTTTTCGTCGAAGATTACGAGCTGTCCGTACACGCCGTCGTATCCAGGTATCACATGCGCTTTCTCTTCTCTGACTCTGATGATGGCTTCTGCAATTTTTGGGTCAACAATCTTCTCCATTTCCTCTTTGGAGGCGTCGATGAGCACCGTGTATTCGTCGCCAAACTTCTCTATCAGTGGGTTGTAGATGCTCCACACCTTTTTGGCTCCCTGATAGCTGACTCCCAGGACTGCGGTGATGATTTCGTGGAGGGGCAGCAGCCGCTTATAGCCTATCGGATTCTCTGGCGTATAGTCCGCAGGACGGTCGGCTAGCTCCTCGATTCTCTGTTCTACTCCTCTGGTGAGTTTTCTGCCGCACACTGGGCAGTGGTTGCCGTATTTTATGGCTTCTTGGGGCGGCAGGGAGATGTTGCAGTTTCTGTGTCCGGTCCAGTGGTATTTGCCGTACGCGGGGTTGGTTTCTATGGTGTACTTGAAGCGTTTTGGGTCTTTTTTGCGTATGGTGTCAACTACTTCCATGTATGTCAGCCTGTCCAATTCGAGGACGTTGGCTTCTCTTCCGATTCTCCAGGGCCAGTGGCTGTGGCAGTCGCTGTTAGAAATCAACGTGAACCTGTCAAGGCTGCTTAGTCTCCAGTTCATGGGCGGGTCTGAAGAGAGTCCCGTTTCCAGCGCGTGGATATACTTTGTTGTGTCCTCGTAGCAGTCCTCTATCTTGTCGAAGCCGCTGAAGGCGCCGAAGAGGCTGAACCATGGCGTCCACACATGGGCGGGAACCACCTCGTTCTGGTCTGAAAGCTCCATAACCTCCTCCACAAGCTGCGGAGAAGTCATGTCCAGGATTGGTCTGCCATCCACCTCTAGGTTGCCGTACTTTTTTAGGCGGTCATTGATTTGTGCGGCAGTTTCGAGGCTGGGCGTAAAGATGACGTGATGTATTTTCTTGGATTTGTCGTCAACAGGGTATATGGTGCAGACTTCCGCGGTTATCATGAAACGGACAGGCGACTCAGGATGCATCTTGGAGCCGTACAGGCTGCTGCCCGAATCTTCTGTCAGCTCGTTAGACAGTTCGCTGAACCATTTCGGGTGAGTAAAATCGCCACTGCCCACAACATTCAAGCCCTTGATTTTTGCAAAACGAGATATCTCGGTTATGTTCATGCTCTGGCTTGTAGCACGGCTAAACCTGCTGTGAATATGAAGGTCCGCAATAACTCTCAAAGTTCTGCACCAAACCTCAAACTGTTCTACGACGTTTCTAGTCTATAATAGTATATGTAAACTGGGACGCAGATGTGGCGAATGCAGTTGCCGCTGGCTTGTTGAGGTTGTTGTTTACTCGTTTCTTTGGAATAGTAAGTAGTGGTTAATTTCTGAGCCTCGCAGTTGGGCGGCAGAGTATGTGTGGAGACTCCAGCCTTTGCTTTCGAACTCTTCGATTATTCTGCCGACATTCATGTGGTGGTTAACCTGTATACATTCCCATTTCTTCAATCCAATCTCACCCTGCAATATTTCTCTGAAGCGGCTAAAATATTACTTGTCTTCTGAGTAACTGTGCTAATATTTATTACAAAATGGTAAGCTTCAAAAGGGACCGAAATTATGGTAAATGTGAGCGATTTAATCTTGGATGAATCTTGGACAGGCATTTCGGAACTCAGAGAAAGAGACGTGGACGTTATTCAAGTAATCCACATTGAGGACCTTACATACTTTACCTTTGAAGGACTGAAAAGAAGACTGAAAATTCATCCCGAAACCCTCTCCAGAATACTGACCAGATTAACCGAAGAAGAAATCCTCGAAAAAACCGATAACGGCTACTCCTTAACACCAAAAGGTAAACAGCTAATGAATCAGCAAAATCGTGGGTCTACCCCAACAAGAACCCCTGTGCTTCAATCCTTTGTTCCTCCTGACCTTTCAGCCGACAAAGTTGTCTCTGACCTGAAAGGCAGATGGTTTGGCAGTCTTCGCTGGTTAGGTTACTCGCTTTCTCAGGGAACTGTGGAACTGAAATGGATTACCACTAATGGCGAGATTATTGTTTCAGCTGTTTTCGCTGACGGCGTGCTCCAGATATATTCGAAAGCCCTATCTGAAACCGATTTTTCTTCTCGCCTGAGTGTCTCTTACCAGCTGATGGGCTACGTTACAAAGTTGATTTCGAAGGCAGAAAACAACTAAAGCCTCTTTTGTGATTAGCTTTCGTCATTCTTAATCAACAAATATCTCCGATGCCCTGACTAATAGTGTGGTGTATCATAAATGAACTCAAATATTGCAGAAATTGGACAGCTTCCGACCCAGTTTTATCCTTTAAACCCGTATGGTCCATCAGGTCCAATAAGACCTCTTCCGTCCCCCCAACGCCCCTTCTAGGTCCTACTCCTTTTCATTGTTCTTTTCGGTTTCTGCCAGCTTTTTAGCTTTGAAATGAGGACAAGCTTGCCCATTAGGGTCTAAGTTAGTGAAATGGAAGACTTTGCAGGTTCCATTATCAAAGTTGGCGCAATCTCCATGTTTATGTTTCATAAAATCCATTTTTGGAAGACCGCGCCGGAATCGTTTAAGAGCGTTTCCTAACCCCATTTTCGAAACCTTCCAACTCTATTATTATAACCGAATAGAAGAAACTTATTCTTACCTGTCAGTCCACAATTGAAGACTATCGTTTGAGAAAACTATACTAAGATGCCTGTAAAATTACTGGATAAGGAAATGGTCAAGTGGATGGGCTAGTCAACTCGTTTAAACGATTCACTATATTGCTGACATTTCTCATAATTGCAGGCGTGAGCGCAATCTACATTTTTGATTTGTTTGTGGTATCTCCAATAGACTTGCCAGTTTTTCTGACACAAGCCTTCAGAATCATCATTCTTCTAGCTTTTTGGTTAGCAATAATCCTCTTTTTGCGGCAAGTAAAACCCTTGATTATCAAACGGGCAGGTACACAAGTCGCTACAGTGATACAGTTTTTGATAGATGCAATGGCGGTTGTCGTGTTGATTTTTGGAGTGCTGCATACGTTTGGAGTTTCTCCCACAACCTTACTTACAGGCGCAGGCATAATCTCCATAACAATAGGTCTGGTAATATCTACTTTTGTTGGAGACATCTTAGCTGGCGCACTTGTATTCACAACACACCGCTTCAAAGTAGGCGACAACGTCATAATAAATAACGTTCCAGGAAAAGTCACAGACATGAACGCACTAGTCACAGTCATAAGAACTGATGTAGGTCAAGTGTCCGTTCCAAACAATGCAATAGCATCGGGATCAGTTATTATAACGGCTATCCAAAAATTTGATGCCAAATTTGAGAGCCGCCTCCCCTACTCTGTAGGAGACAGAGTCGTCACCTCGTACAATAAGGAAGAAGGCATAGTCAAGGACATAACTCCACTCCGCACGACAGTTCTTCTGGATTCTGGAAAAGAACTAACTTTCCTCAACAACAGCGTCTTATCTGGTTCTGTGGCTGTAGCAAAAATAACGCAAACACAAAAAAATGAGTAGTTATTTGGTGCGCGAAAAAAACTTTAAAGTATGTTGGGAGTTGAGGTAACTAGACCTCTAGAAGAAAGTTGGGACGCAGGGCGTTGGAAACAAGAGAAAATGTTCAGAAGTCTTGGCAGAAAGATTTCATAAACCCGCGTCTTGAATGGCGAAGACTGTTCTCTGAGGGCTTAGGCACCTTCTTTTTGGTTCTTGTGGCTGCAGGTGGCGGGGTCGTTAACGCCATGATTGGAGGCACGATGAGCAGTGCCGCGCTGGTTGTGGCGCCGGGGTTGATGGTTATGACTATCATCCTGTTCATGGGGAAGGTTTCTGGGGCACATCTGAACCCTGTCGTGACTGTTGCCTTTGCGGCTCGAGGCGATTTCCCTTGGCGTCGAGTTTCCGGCTATCTCATTGCTCAGACTGTTGGTTCCGTGATGGCGTCCTTGTTTCTGCTCATGGTGTTCGGCAACGTGGGCATGCTGGGTGCAACGGAGCCTGGACCTGTCTTTAATGATTTTCAGGCGCTTATGATCGAATTCGTCACAACATTGGGCTTGGTTAGCACGATTTTAGGCACCGCTTCGAAGGCTCAGAACGTGGGCTCTTTTTCGGCGCTTGCCGTTGGGGGCTACATTGCTTTGGCGGGTATATGGGCGAGCCCCGTGAGCGGCGCGTCTATGAATCCTGCGCGGTCTTTTGGTCCTGCATTGGTTGGGCTCAACTTTGGACATTTTTGGCTTTACGTTGCGGGACCAATTTTGGGAGCGTTGCTGGCGGTGGGGTTTGCTTACCTGCTTCGTGGGCGGGGCGGGGACATTCAGGCGATTAAGGCGGCGCAGGGCAATGTTTTGTCATGATTCAGGTCTTAAACAATGGTTTGTTGGTCAAGTTTTAGTCCATATCCAAAAAGATAAGAGCTTAGAATGTTAGATTACATTTTGGGGTGAGATTTTGGAGCACGTTCAGTCTTCAGAAGCAATTCTCAAAGCCGCTCTAAACTTGGACGAAGCTATCGAAAAATGGGACATTGAGGCAGTCCTTTCAAAATTTTCTGTCGATTGTGAAATTGAACTGCTAGGACTAAAACTTGATGGACGAGATGGCGTGAAAAAGTGGATAGAATGGCAGTTTAAGCACGTATCAAAGATTGACTTTATTCCAATCACCAAAATGGTTTCAGGAGACACCTTCTTTGAAGAGTATATCGTCAAGGCGAACCTTCATGATGGCGAAGAAATTCAGTCAAAGCAAGCCGTTGTCCTGCAGTTTAAGAATAAACTGATTACGAGTCTGCGGCTATATTTTGATAGACTGGAATTCGCCGACGCAGTTGCTAAGGATATTATAAGCAAAACAATCGTTAAAGAACTGGTCAAAAAATCAATTGAAGGATTAAC
>CAZJLG010000094.1:0-5781 GCA_964546665.1 uncultured Candidatus Bathyarchaeia archaeon | reverse complement strand
GACGTTAACAGGCTTCTCGCCAAGTTTGAGGTCGACCCAGACAACATGCTCATCATCATGCAGCAGAACATGGTTGAACAATTCACTGTGCTTTCAACACAGGAAAAGCTGAGAATGGTTGAGGCTGCTGTCGGCTTCGAATCCTACCGCCAAAACGTTTTGAAGGCAGAAAAGAAGCTAGGTCGTATCTTAAGCCAAGGAGATTCGGTTGGGAAGCTTCTGGAGTCAGCCCAGCAGACCCTCGCTTACTGGCGGGAACAGTATGACCGTTACCAGCAGAAAAAGCAGTTGAGGATAAAAAGGCGGTTTCTTGAACGGGAACTGGCATGGGCGGAAGTGCTGAAAAGAGAAAGAGCGGTCGCTAAACTGAAGGAACAACATCAAGAGCGACAGAATAAACTGGCAAAAATCGAAAGCGAAACAGGAACCATCGCCGACCAGATAGAGATGCTTCAGGGTAAACTTGAAGGCTCAAAAACGGAGTTGAGAAGCCTCTTCGAGGACCGTCTTGCGCTGGAACGTGAAAGAGCCAAACTTGAGTTAACTGCCTTAACTGCTGATAATTCGCTGAAAGAGACGGAGTCTTGGACCGAAAATCACCGCAGAGAAATGACGCAGGTTCTCGACAACATCAAATCTCTTGAGGTTGTTCTCCGCGAAAAAACAAACCCCGTTAATCTCACGCAGCAGCTTGACGAAATCAGGGCAAGCTATGACACTCTGGAAGACTCTTGGACACAACGTTTCAACATAAGAAACGCGAGCCTCCAAAAGTCCGCCGAAAACTCTAGACAAGAACTCACCAAATTGGTTCAGCAGATTTCAGACATCAAGTCTAAAGCAGACTCTTTTGACGTGGAAATCGAAACCACAACCGCAGATGTTCTGGACCGCAAAATCAGCTTAGCGCTGCTGAATTACCAAAAGGAGAGCCTCACCAAAACCATGAAGCACCTAGACAAAGAGCTTCAGCAGGCTCTCGTTGACTTAAGCGAGTATGTGAAGCGGGCTGAGGCGGTGGGGCAAAGGCTTGTGCCCATGAAAAACACGATGGACATTCTGGAGGAGCTCCGAGTAACTGACGGGCACCTCGCTGCGTTGGCAGACGTCTCCGAGGACATAGAACGCATGTATGAATCCTATTCCAAACTGTATCTGGAGCTCAAAGAGAAAGCCCGCTTGGTTGCAGAAAACCGCGAAAAAGCCCTCCAAGAAGTCAACGCACGAATGGATGCTTGGCGAAAGGTTATCCACAATCTTCTAGACAAAGTTAACGCCAAATACCTGAAGATTCTCGCTGAAGCCTACGCTGTTGGCGAAGTTAAGCTGACAAACGAGATGGACATTGAAGATGCCGGTCTCGAAATTTTTGTGGGCTTCAAGGGAGGAAACCCTGTTCCCCTTAACTCTTACACCCAAAGCGGAGGAGAAAGAAGCACAGCCACCATAACCTTCCTTCTTGCACTGCAGCAGCACGTTCATTCGCCCTTCCGAGCCGTTGACGAATACGACGTTCACATGGACCCAAAAAACAGGGAAATTATCGCAAACCTCATTGTTTCCTCAGTCACGGGCTTAGACACGCAATATTTGGCTATCACACCCAGCCAGCTGACCTTCACCGGAAAGGACGTCCACCTGATAACTGTCCAGAACGTGGAAGGAGCCTCACTCATAAAAGAGGTAACATAATTGTCCACACAAGATAAGAAACACAGCAGTGAACGCCTTCAACGCGTCATCGAACTGTGCAAATCAGTTGAAGACCGGGGAGTAGACCCCTTCGCAGTGGACGTGGACCACATAATAGACACTCTTCAGAAGTGTTTCCATGACTGGGAATCGCCAGAGGAACTGGCTCTGGACGCGGAAGCTGTTCAGTATCTTGCATCCGTGATACAGAATCAGGGAGACTGGGTGAAACACAGGTCAACATCCCTCTACACAGACCCCTTCCTGCTTGAAGAAAAAATACAGAGACTAAACAAAGATGAACTTGCCACACTTTTCACGAAAGTTTGGAACCCAATCGTCGAGATGGAGCAACTTTCCATCGCCAGCCTAGCTGAAGCCATCAAATACTGGAATGAGCTTGCCCCAATCGATGAGAGGTGGCAACGATTTGACCCCACGCAGGTGGCTGCGGGAGCCACCACACGAGAAGAACTGGTTAGATTAAGGATATTGGCTGAAAAAACCTTCTTTGAGGAACTGGAAGCTTTCTGGGCAGAACTGAAGCAGAAGGTGGGCGAAGACAAGAAAATTCTGTACTGGGATTTTGTTGGCGCCGACACATACTCTGACACGCTGGACAGAGCATACATGACAAGTTTTCTGGTCACCTACGGTTACGCAACATTGGAGCTGCATCCTCTAGAAGAAGAAATTTTCATCATACCCTTTAACGAACCCCGGTCTGGGCTGTCTGACAAGCGGATGGTTTCTGTTCCAATCTCAGTAAGTCACGATGAATGGTTGCGGTGGAAGGAGAATAAACAGATATGAAACGAAAAGCTTACTATGCAATAAAAATCAAGAGGGCAGCACAACTGCTGTTCTACAAGCGGCACATGAAGCCAGGCGTGAAGGGATGGGAACTAAAGAATGCCTTGGGCTCCGATTACCCGAAAGTCCTCAAGGTGCTGGATGATCATCTGGAGAAGCTGGACCTTCAGGTGAAAACAGTTTTTGAGGGCGAAGAGCCCACTGAGAATCCAACACTTGAAGAATTGAACAAGGCCAGGTTTTTCGTCACTCTTCGTGGCGGTTTGCCAGCTAAGGACGCTAAGATGATGGGCTGGCGTATAGACGACATTGCCGGCTTGGCTACAGCTATTTCCTACATAATCTCCAAGAAGGGGAAGGCTCCCCGAGAAGAAGTGGATGATCTGCTTCGCAGCAAGCTGCCGGGATGGAGAGTAGAGATGAACCTGAACCGCTACATTAGGGCTGGGTATTTGGCTGAGGATGAACATAACATGCTTTACTTGGATTGGAGAACCAGAGCAGAAGTAGACCAAAAAGAGCTTGTCAATTTGCTTTTATCAAAATAAAAGGGGGTTGCACTGTTGTTAAACAGTGTACCATTTTTCTATTTTCTTGTTTGCAGTTTCTTTTTGTAGACAACCGCTGCGAATGCGACAAAAGCTGCGGCAACAACTAGTGACGCCCATGTTGCAAATTCTGGAACCATCGCATATTCTTGTGATTCTGCGGTTAGGCTGTAGCTTGCCATTTTTGCTATTTGCTCGGAGTAAATTAGTGTCACGTCGAATGTGCCCGTTTGATCAGGTGACAGGTTTTCTGGCTCTGCATACTCCCAGTCTCTGCCCACAACTGTTCCGTCGGAGTCGTAAAATGTTGCGGAAACCATGACTTCGTTAGCTGTTGTGCTGCCTATGTTCTTTATTTCACCTGTAACATGCAAGAAATCCAATGCGTCGGTGTCAATGGATGATGATAGTATCTCAAGTGCCTGTTCTTTTTCTTCGTCAGCGTCGCTCCAGGAAACGGTTAAACTGTAATGGTCAACATCTAATGCTCCATCATCTTCAAATACCATAACATAGAACGGAGACTTTCTTCCAGGAGGCAAAATATCTAATGTTGCATACCCAACTGCTGTGTCTATAACTGTATCTTCTGAATCGTAAAGTGTTGCAGTTACTTTTGTGAACTCTGTTGACGTGTCTCCAATGTTTTGGACTTCCCCAACAATATATAGTGTGTTGAGGCTGGTGTAGAAGCTAGAATGCGAAAGTATTTGGACATCACCCGCAGCTTGAACTAATTGGACAGAAGATGCCATAAGGCATACCATAGCAAAACAGCATGCAATCAATGCCATATTACGTTTCATTTTGTTTTTCACCTCTCCACTATCAAACATTGTATATGTTTAAAAATTTTTAGATTACAGCGATGATTGAAAAGGGTAAAAACCTGATGTATGAGGCAGAGCTCTTGGGAGCATCTCTGCTGAGAACTGAAACGTATATATGCTATGGCGTGCGGCATAGTTATCGTGATTATTGTGCCCAGCAAGAAGCTTGTTGGCCTTGCATTTCTGTTACTGATTGTGCTTGGAGCGGTATCTGTTGGCGTTATGGTGTGGTGGTTCACAGTAGTGAATCGTCCAGACTATGTTCATGTGGAAATCAGGGAATATGAAGGAGTAGACCTCTCGTCGATTAGTTCTTTTAGAGAAAACTCTATTTTAGGACCCCAGCGCATCGACATCGAAACCTATAGACTCGACGTTACGGGTCTAGTAAACAGTAACCTAGAATACACATACGATGAGGTCGTCAACGATTTTCCTCTTCAAAAAAAGGTCGTCACGCTGCATTGTGTAGAAGGCTGGAGCGTAACCATATTCTGGGAAGGGGTTCTAGTCAAAGACTTGATCGAAGCAGCAGATGTTGATTCGAGCGCAAACACTGTGATATTTTATGCTTATGACGGTTATTCAACGGCGCTGCCGCTTGACTATGTAGTGGACAACAACATCATGATAGCCTATAAGATGAATAACGTGACGCTTCCGCCTGAAAGAGGCTACCCCTTCGAGCTTGTTGCGGAAAGCAAGTGGGGCTACAAGTGGATAAAATGGATAACCACGATTGAGCTATCGGACAACGAGTCCTATCTTGGATACTGGGAGAGACGCGGCTGGGATAACAACGCAGACATAACATAACACCCACCTTTTATAGCAATCTTTTTATGAGTTGCTGTTTTTTGTCCTGTTTACCGAATTTTTTGTGCCCGTAACCAGATGAGGTTAAGTAAAGAATTTATGGAAAGCAACGAAAGATAATATTGAGTTCCAGAGGTATGCAAAATATTAGAAACGAGTAAGCACATAATAGTGTCTACTCTGCTTCATGTGTTAGTGAGTGGCGACCATTAACAGACTAGAGGATGGTGAACAAGATTGAAACAAATGGGCAGAAAATATAAGCTGTTTGTAGTTTTTACTACAGCGCTTCTCCTAACTGTTTCCTTCACCTCCGCGTCTTCTAAGGTTCTGCTGCCTGAAACATTTGACACCGACCCCGACTATTTCATGGGAATGCTGATTCTCGAAAGCGAGCAGCAGAAAATTTTGGACAGCATAAGAACAGTAAAGGAGCTTCAGCTCGGCAACTTGGTTATTCTTCATCCTATGGACCAAGGATGGGACCTAGCGCTGGTTGAGGAGGCGATCAGCGTGGCAGACAATCTGGGGCTTTATACTATGTTTGAGCCCTTCAACTTTTCAGACCATGAGATAAGAATCTCTCCTGAACAGTTTGGCAAATGGCAAACAAAGTATCCCCACCTCCTTGGCGTCATGGTTTCAGAAATCACGGGAAAACAATCTGACATGAATCTGTGGCTGGATAACTCAACAGGAACCATCCACACGCGGCTAGATGCAGAAGAAGCACTAATCGAAACCTTAAACTCCAAGATGCAGCTGGCAGAATTCAAGGCTAATGGCGCCAGAATCTTCCTTCAGGAAAACGTTATCGGCTATGCAGCGGCAAACACGTCTAACTGCGACGTTTTCTTAAGCAAGGTCTTCAATGCCCCAAACACGGAATTGATGATCGGCTTAGCCCGAGGAATGACAAAAACCTATGGCATACCTGCTTGGGGACTATTTATAGACACTTGGCGAGAGTGGGAATATCCTCCAGCGGATTTCACGGGAAACGATGTAGAGAGGGCGCTTTATGAGGCATGGTTTTATGGAGCAAAATACTTCTTCTTTGAGCAAGGCAACTTTTTTGGAAC
>CAZJLG010000093.1:0-5796 GCA_964546665.1 uncultured Candidatus Bathyarchaeia archaeon | reverse complement strand
CATAATCAAAGGCCATCTGGATGATTCTTTCCGCGCCCTGCGTGGTTGAAACTTTGAAGTCAACTGCAAGATCGGCAGTGACGTTTATTCCCTTGCCACCAAGAATGTATGCGCCCTCTGTGTTCTCCCTGAAGAAAATCCAGTCTATGCCCTCTTTAGGTACCTTCACGGGTCTTACGTTCGCGAACAAATCAAGAATCCGCCGCATCGCAACATTTGCGCTCTCAATGTTAGGCCACTTATCGCCCTTCTTAGGAGTGTATGTTGGACCCTTAAGCAAAACATGGCACTTCTTAATCTCAGCCAGAACATCGTCAGGAATAGTCTTCATGACCTTAGCGCGGTTCTCGATGGTTAACCCCTCAACAACCCGTAAAGTGACTTTTCCGTCGGCAATCTCTTTTTTCAGCAGAAACTCCAGAACCCGCTGGGCTTCCTTAGTGATGAATGGACCGATACCGTCTCCGCCAACGATTCCGATTACCATTGGCTTCAGTTTAGCGTAATCCATCCAGTCCTCTGCCTGTTTCATCTGCTCGACTCTTTCAAGCTGCTCTTCCAGAATCTTCCCAAACTGTTCCTTTGCTTCTTCAATTTGTTTCTTCATTTCCATTTTCTCCATTTTTTATTTTATTTCTTCCCTTTTAGGAGGAGCATAAAGAATATCATTCCATGGGTGTCTGTACAGATTTTCCTTAAGACGTTTCTGGTCCAAGATGTGACCCATGAATCCGATGCTGCGCCCAAGCACGAAGAGCCCATTCAATGCCCCAGTTTCGATGATTTCGCTGATTTCCTGCTTTGAGAAACCTAAACTGTTAAGCATGTCAAGGAAAAGAATCCCCACACACCCATCCACGTTCAGAATCAGGTTATCTCTCTTCGCAGTCGTTACCTTCTCAACTTCCAGAGCGTAATCCAGGTACTCGGTTTTCGGGAAATTCTCTCTTGCATACTTCTTAAGAAGCTCCACTCGCTTGTCAGGATTAATCACCGACTTAACACGATGACCAATTCCAGGAATCAGGATATCCATTGCCTTCATCTCACTAACCATCTCGCAGGGCTCCTTGCCTTCATCATGAAACTTCTTGAACCAGTACGCTGCCCCGTCAATGGCGCCTCCGAACCGTGGACCAATAGTCAACAGACCGCTAACCAACGAGGATATGAGGTCTTTTCCTGCTCTTGCAGCTATGATGGCATTGTGGGCGCCTGACACTGCAGGACCATGATCAGCCACTATCTGCAACACCAATTCGATGAAGCCTCTGCTCCAGCCCGGAAACTCTTTTTTGAACCAGAGAAGCCCGATGACTCCTCCGATTCCATACCCCTGTTCCACAACTTCAGTTAAGGGCACACCCGCATACATGGGCTGGTCTCCCCGCTCATCCGTGATTGTGCTGACAAAATGGGTTGGCACCCTCACCCTTCCTTCTGCTAATGCGACACTTAGGTCCATGGGTATGTTTCGGGGCTCCCTGTCGGGTTTGGGCTTAACTTTTCCGTCTTTCACCAGCTTGTCAAAAGTTTGCTTAATTTTTTCGCCCAAATCATCAAAGGAATCGGGAATAACGGCGCCTGCCTCTTTCAATGCCCTGTTTTTTGCATCAGCGGTTTCTAAATCAGTTCTTGCTTTTGCTCCAGCGTGACCAAACTGCACGCCACTTGGAAACATTTTTGAGCATGTTCCAATGCACCATGCCACCAGAGGCTTCGTGATTTTTCCAGTTTTCAGCGCCTCTGCAACAGTGTACTCGTCTCTGCCGCCCACCTCGCCCAAGAGAACAATCATGGCAACATTAGGGTCTGCCTGGAACCGCATCACATGGTCTATGAAGGTGCTGCCTGGATATAGGTCTCCGCCAATGGCTATGCCTTCGTAGACGCCGTCGCTGTTTCGGGAAACAATATTGTTTAACTCGTTCAGCAGCCCCCCTGACTTTGAAATAAATGCGACGCTTCCGGGACGGTGCAACCGAGAGGCTATGATGTTGTCGATCATGCCGCCAGTGTTTCCTATCTTAAAGGCGCCGCCCTTGATTGCGCCAACTGTTGCAGGTCCAATTATCCATTTTCCTTTCTGCTTCGCAAGGGCAGCAAGCTCTTTTGTGTATCTTTCAGGGATTCCTTCAGCAATAATTGCAACTGTGCGTATGCTGCCTATGTCGAGGGCTTCTTTTGTCCGGGCATAAGCAGACCTGAACGATGCAAAGTTAACCAACACATCGGCTTTGGGATGTTTACTGGCTGCCTCCTTGATGCTTGTGTACATGGGCAAAATAATTTCTTCAGAGCCCCAGAAGCATTTGTGGTATCCGCTCCGTGTCGGATCAACAATCGCTGCAATGCTGGGAGTCTCTCTTTCACACGCATAATCGAAGTCAAGCATTCTTTGGATGGCTCTCTGCTGGTATCCAAAGATGATTGCTTGCGTGTTTTTGTCAAACAGTTTATAGTCTACCATATTTGTCATGCACCCTGTTTTCCTTTAAGCGCCATCGGAACTATCGAGGTCATGTGTGCTTCAGGTCCAAACACTTCGATGGGGACACCAAGGGTTTTGCCAAGCTCTTTCATGTTTTTCAGTCCTTCCTGATAGTTTGGTCCGCCTCTGCGAACATAAATCCTGATTTTGTTATCGATAAGTTTCTGCCTGTATTCTTTTAGTGCCTTTATTACGCCTGTGAAGGTTTTGGCGACGTCAGTAAAGTTTGCGATGCCACCACCAACGAGCAGAATTTTTCCTTTTGGATCTTTTTCTCTTGTCATGAGATCAAGGATTGTTTTTGTGTACTGGTAGGTCTCATCCGTGGAGGGGTTGCCGCTGTATTCTCCATAATTGGCTAACTCATCCTTGAAGCCTAAGTCAAAAACGGTGTCTGTGTAAACGACACTGGCGCCGCCACCGGCAACTAACGTCCACACTCTGCCTCTCGGCTTCAGCACAGTCAACTTCATAGAGGCGCCGCTTTTCTCATCAAGTTCCTTAACGAATTTTTCTTCCTTGGTGAGACCTCTTCCGAAGGGCGCCGGAAATTCTATGTTTCCCCACTTGTTTCCGCACTCGAACTGGGCGGTGTCGTCGAGGCGCGCAACCATGTCCAGCGGTATGAAGGCGTTTTTGGTCATGGCCATGGGGTTTATTTCAAGATAGGCGAAACCGAGGTCAACATAAAACTTGAATAAGCCTTTGATGAACCGAGCAATCATCTCTTTTTCTTCTTCAGGAATTTCCTTGGGAAGTTTTTCTGTTATGTTGATGTCTTCGATGCTGGAGAGAATCGGAACCTGTATGGTCACAACAGTATCCCAAACTTCTTCAATGTCTACTCCGCCATGTGCAGAGAAATAGATGGCGTCGCCTTCCCTGTTAGACGTTATGGCAACGTAATACTCCTTGTTCTTGTCATGGGGAACAAAGGGTTCGACAAGAAAATGAGTGAGCTTATCCGTCACTTTCCCTATAGTGACATCCTTGTTTATCCGCTCCTTCAGCCACTTCTTTGCCTCATCAAAGGTGGCGTTAAGAAGTATGAGGTTGTGTTTTCCTCTTTTTCCAATCAGTTGATCGGGCTTGACCACCAGCTTCTCCTGTTTCAGCCAAGGATTCTGTTTGGCAAGCTCATCCATGCTTGTTTTTGGGTCAACCAAGACTATTTTTCCGTCATACTTGGCGAGACCTGTGAAGTATTCTGGCCAGTGTTTTGCCATCATCTTTTTTCCATGAAATTCACGTATTCCTCGCTGTGCCATACTTTTGCCTCCCACAAATCGTTTCAGTTGGTCTATTTGTTTCTTATGTAGGAAAGCATTCCGCCTGCGAGCAAAATGTTCCGCTGCCTTTCTGATAGCTCATAGTTTACTTCAAAATGTTTTCCTTTGGTGATGTTCTTTACGACCATCGGCTTATTCTCAGTTAACACTTTTCTGACGTCTGGAATCTCAAGTTCGTCTCCCGAGTCTATCTGGTCGTAATCTGTTTCTGTTTTGAAGGTCAGGGGGATGATTCCGAAGTTGATCAGGTTTGCTGAGTGGATTCTCTCAAAGGATTTTGCGATGACCGCTTTTACGCCTAGAAACATTGGGCATAGGGCTGCGTGTTCTCTTGAGGAGCCTTGACCGTAGCTTAGTCCGCCTACGATGATGTTGTGTTTTACTTTGTCCCTGATTTCTGAGGCTCTCTTGTAGAAGGTGTCATCCACGATCTCAAACACGAACTCGGAGTACTTTGGCACATTAGACCTGTACTTCATCCTGCTTCCTGCGGGAATAATGTGGTCTGTGGTGATTTTGTCGCCCACCTTGATGGTGACAACTCCAGAGATGTCTGCGGGCATCGGCGGATTAGAGGGTGGGTCTCCAATGTTTGGACCACGATATATCTGAACTTTGTCTGGTGTTTTTGAAGGCAACAATATCATGCTGTCGTCAGTATAGAATTTTGCAGGCATCTCCACCTGGGGATAATCCATTCCAAGGTCTCTGGGATCAGTCATTTTGCCTGTGATAACTGCCGCAGCAGCCGTTTCAGGACTTGTCAAATACAGATTTGCAGTCTTTGTTCCGGAACGACCAAAAAAGTTCCTGTTGGATGTGCGGATCGACACCGCGTCTGTTTGAGGCGACTGACTGTTTCCGATGCAGAAGCCGCAGACGGGCTCCGTGATTCTGGCTCCAGTTGAGTATAGGTCTGCCAGTGCTCCTTCTTTGGCGAGGTTCTCGATTACCTGTTTTGAGCCTGGAGAGATGACGAGGCTGACTGAGGGGTTTGCTTTTTTGCCTTTCAGTATCTTTGCTACAGTCATCAGGTCCTTGTATGAAGAGTTTGTGCAGCTTCCGATGCACACCTGGTTTACGGGCATTCCGCTGAGCTCTTTTACGGTCTTGATGTTGCCTGGGCTGTGCGGATAAGCCGCCAACGGAACAATCTCGCTTAGGTCAATCTCAACCACACGGTCGTATTCAGCATCTGGGTCAGCTTTAACTTCAGTCCAGTCCTCTTCTCTGCCCTGAGCCTTCAGAAACTGTTTCGTAGTTTCGTCGGATGGAAAAACTGAGGTGGTAACTCCGCATTCTGCGCCCATGTTCGTGATGGTTGCCCGCTCAGGAACGGAAAGCGTTTTTGCTCCCTCGCCGCCATACTCGAATACTGTGCCCACGTTACCTTTTGTGGTGAAAATCTCCAAAACCTTCAGAACCACATCCTTTGCGGAAACCCATGGCTTCAGTTTTCCCTTCAAATCTATTTTTGTTACTTTTGGGCAGGTAAGATAGAAGGGTTCGCCTCCCATGGCAACAGCGATGTCCAATCCTCCGGCTCCTATGGCAATCATTCCCAGTCCACCCGCTGTTGGCGTGTGACTGTCAGAGCCGAGCAGCGTTTTTCCGGGTTTTCCAAAACGTTCAAGATGAACTTGATGGCAGATGCCGTTTCCTGCTCTAGACAGCAGTATACCATACTTGGCTGCGACGGACTGGAGGTAACGGTGGTCGTCCGCGTTCTCGAAGCCCACCTGGATTGTGTTATGGTCTATGTAGCTTACCGAAAGCTCGGTTTTGACTTTTGACAAGCCCATTGCCTCAAACTGGAGGTAAGCCATGGTTCCTGTTGCGTCCTGCGTCAAAGTCTGGTCTATTTTTATGGCAATTTCTTTGCCGGGTTCAAATTTTCCCTCAACTAGGTGCTTTTCAATTATCTTTTGAGTTATACTCTTCCCCATGCATTCTTTCTCCTTCAGACATTTTCGGGTGATTTTGCGTGAAGCCACGCAAGCCTAAAAACCTCTTATT
>CAZJLG010000092.1:0-5839 GCA_964546665.1 uncultured Candidatus Bathyarchaeia archaeon | reverse complement strand
CAGAAACTGAAAGAAGCAAAGAAACAGTTTCTTCAGCGGCTCGGCGTCAAAGCCATAATCTACCTTATGATTATCGTAGCCTCCATCTTCGTGTTCGCAGGTTTCTATTATCTGTGGCAAGAAAAAATCGCTTGGGACACAAACGCTATAGGCGCCTTCGGGGAGCCCGTCCAGACGGTTAATAACGGCGACTTTGGCAAATTTATGATAGACAACTTCGTTTCCATCGGAACCATAACGTTTCTTCCAGCCGGAATGATGCTCATGTTCCTAATTCTGGTGACGGTGCTGGGAAGATTTGGAATTATGGGCGGCGCCAAGGGCATAGGCGGAGCAAAAGCAACAAAGGTTCCCAAATTCATCGTGGACAACTCCAAAAAGGTTGCCCCATTCCTCGACGCCACAGGACACGGCTCAGCCCAACTGTTCGGAAGCATAGCATGGGACCCCCTACAAACTGGAGGACTCGGCACCCCTGAACACCAAAGGGTAACTGCAGGAGATGTGCACCGTGCCCATCTCGGCGTGCTCTACATTGACGAAATAAAGAACATGCAACCAGACGAAGCCATCACATTACTAACTGTTCTGGAAGACGGACAGCTGCCCATAACCATGCGAAGCCGATGGAGCAGCGCAGGAGGAACAGCCGCCATGGCAGTGTCTACAGAGCCTGTGCCTTGTATGTGCTTCTTGGTTGGCGCCGGAAACTTTGACAGCATCGGACAGATTCATCCGGCTCTAATGGACAGAATCTACGGTTACGGCAAAGTAGTCAGAATGAACAATGACATGCAGAACAATGTCGAGAACCGCCGTAAGTACGTCCAGTTTATTGCCCAAGAGGTTTCGCGGTTCAGATTGACTCCCTTCAGCAGAGAGGCATGCGAAGAGCTAGTTAATGAGGGACGGAGGAGAAGCAACAAGAATGATGCTTTAAGCACAAAGTTTCGCCCCATGATTTCCTTGGTGAAAACAGCCGCCACATTAGCCATGAACGAAGGCTTGGATGTTGTTGAAAAAAGGCATGTTAAAGACGCCATCGAAAAGCACTGTAAAACAATCCAGAAGCAGATGCTTGAGCATCAGATGAGCGAAAGAGGAAAACTGTTGGAGATCAGCCCAGAGGGAGCCAAGCTGGGGCAGATTTACGGAGTAGCAGTTGTCAAAGACCCTTACAGCGGAGAGATGACTGGCAACGTCCTAGCAGTCAAGGGCTTCTTGGAAAAGCGGGACAACAGATGCAACAATAAGCTACATGGATACTACAAAGTCACGGGAATAGCTAAGGAGGGACAGGAGCAGTTCATCGCGGACAGCGTGGCAAAGGTGAGGAGCGTCATCCTGCACAAGTACGGAGTGGACATTGCCCAAGAATTCTTCACCCACATAGACTTTGCCCAAGCCTACAGGGTGGATGGACCAAGCGCAGGCGTCACGATGACGATTCTTCTCTGTTCGCTGCTGGAGGGCAAGCCTATACGGCAGGATGTTGCTGTGACTGGCGAAATCAACGTCAGCGTAAACGATGTGGTTCCGGTTACTGCTGTTGGCGGATTACATGAGAAGATAAAGTCTGCTGAGATGTGGGGCTTCAAGAAGGTTATTGTTCCAGCCAAAAACTACAAGCACTCCATAGACCCCAACGACTACAGCATCGAAGTAATTCCAGGCGAAACTCTGGAGGACTATCTAAGAGAATCGCTGGTTCAGCCGGAAGATAAGCCAAACAAGAAATGAGCCAACCAAAGTCGTCTATTTTTTTAATGCCTTCATTATCTTCGCAGTGGGCTCCACGAAGTCTTCTGTAGTGAATTCTTTGGCTTTCGCTGAAACACATGAAACCGTACTGTAACCCTTCTTTTTCAGTTCCTTCTCCAGTTTGCTGAAGGTTCTTCCCTTCCATAGACGGTATGTGCAGAACAGGGCTGCCTTTTTGCCGTTGCCTTCTGGCAAGCTTTTCACAAAAGACAGGGCTTCTTTTGAAGGATTGAAGCCGTGAACTGGGGTTCCGAGGATTATCAGGTCATAGTTGTTGACAACTGTGGGTTCGGTTGTTGTTATGTCGAAGACGGCGGTGGTTTCGAGGGCATCGGATATGGATTCAGCAAATTTTTTGGTGTTGCCTGTTTGGGAAAAGTATAGAACACAAGCTTTCATGACATCAAAATAGGCGCACAGAGAATATATAATATTCCTTCGGAAAAGCCAAACAGCTATAGATTATTGTTTTAAGCTACAACAAGTCAACCTTTAATTGCGAAGCATCATCCGTTTCGGTGTGTGAGGCGCCTCTAACTTGCAAGCCAGAATCGTAATGCTAGTTGACTTGGACTACTTCTTTGCCCAATGCGAGGAGAGAAGAAACCCCTCCATCAAGGATAAGCCAGTGGTTGTCTGCGTTTATTCTGGCCGCACCGAAGACAGCGGAGCCGTAAGCACAGCAAACTATGTGGCAAGAAAGTACGGCGTCAAATCTGGGATTCCCATAGCCTTAGCCAAACAGAAACTCAAAGACGTAGACGCGGTTTTTCTGCCACTGGATAAAGAGTTTTACCGCGAAATCTCAGACAGGATAATGGAGATTCTGAGAAGCCACGCAGACGTTTTCGAGCATGTTGGAATAGATGAAGCGTACCTGGATGTGACGCAGCGAACAAAAGCTGACTACCAAGAAGCAGAGCGGCTGGCAGAAATAATAAAAGACGACGTTTTAGCTCAAGAGCAGCTCACATGCTCCATCGGCGTTGGACCCAACAAGCTCGTCGCCAAGATAGCCTCAGACATACAGAAACCTGACGGCTTAACAGTGGTCAGACCACACGAAATGAACGTTTTCTTGTCGCCCTTGCCTGTCCGCAGCCTAGTTGGGGTTGGAAGAAAAACAGAGAAAAAACTGGAGACGTTGGGCGTCAGAACTGTCGGTCAGCTGGCAAAGTTTGATGTGCAGAGGCTAATCGACATTTTTGGAAGAAAACTGGGAACCTACTTCCATAACGCATCTCAAGGAATAGACGATGAGCCTGTTCAGGAAAGAGGCGAACCCGAATCTGTGAGCCGAATCTCCACCCTCAAAGAGAACACACGAGACCCTGCCGTTATCCTCGATGAAGCCTACAGACTATGCAAAGAAGTGTACTCCAGACTGCTGAATCTGGGGCTGCTCTACAGGTCAGTCAGCATATACGTGGTTGCGGGTGACCTTAGCGTTCACAGTAGGTCCAAAACCTTCGAAAACCCAGCCAGCGACCTGGAAACGTTCAGGAAGACTGTGAAAGAGCTTTTCGAAAAGTTCCTAGCTGAATCCGATGTTGAAGCAAGAAGAATAGGCGTCAAACTTGCAAACCTAGCCAAAAAGGAGAAGCTACAACAGCAGATAACAAGCTTCTTCGGCGACGCGACAGATTAGTATCAAAGTTTTTAGGGCTTCTTTTTGGCTATTACTCCGACAAAGGTGGCTACCAAGAATAATGGAATGATAGCCCATGTTGGAAACTCAGAAATTTCGGCAGGTTCCATGAGTGGGTAGTTGTCTTGGTTGTTTTCATACAGGACATATGGTGTGTCTCCTATTCCGTCGCCGTTGCTGTCTGTGCCGTTGTAGCTGCTCCAGTAGTTGCCTTCAGTGCCGTTGTCCCAGCTGTTCTCTGAGGGCGCCCCCTCGCTAATGTCGGTGTCCATTACCTGCTCTGTCACGTTGATGAAGTAGTTGCTGAAAATTTTGTTGTTTGAAGAAAGCCCCACAACTATGCCGTATTCGCTGTCTACTACAAAGTTTTCTGAAAGGCTGTTGTCTGAGCTGCCAAGCAGAAGCATCGGATTTCCTCCAAAGAGCAGATTTCTGGAAACCACGTTGTTCGAGGACTTCCAGAGCATAAGCGCGCCCATTCCATCCTCAAGGTCGGATATCCTGTTTCCTGTAACAGTGTTGCCTGAGGAGGAATCGAGGGAGACGCCGGAAACTACTGCTCCTGTTATGTTGTTGTCCGAGACTGTGTTATCCAGAGAATCGAACAGTTCGATGGAGCGCTCATTATGCTTTAGAGTGTTCTTGGAAACTGTGTTGCCTGAAGAAGAGCCAGATATGGAGATTCCCACAAGATTGTTTTCTATTAAATTGTCTTCGGCAACGCAGCCTGTTGAGTTTGATATGCTGATGGCATAGCCCTGCATGGCTTCGCTGCTGGTTATCGTGAATCCGCTTATGTGAGCGCTGTTTGCCGTTACTATGAATCCCACGGCAGTGCTGTAATAAACCACACTTTTTTGGTTATCTCCAACCAGCCAAATCGGCTTGTCCACGGAAACCCATTCTTCATAGTATGTTCCCGCTTTTACGGCAATTGTGTCTCCGCTGTTTGCGGCGTTAACCGCATCCTGTATCTTCGGGTAATCGTCGGGAACCGTTATCACGTTTAGCTCTGGGGCGGCTCTGGCAGGTTTGACGGCTGCAGCCCAAGTTCCCATCAAAACAACAATCAACAAAAATACAAGGGGAACCGTCTTTGCGTTCATTTTAAGTCAAACCACTTTAAGCCTTGTTCAATAAAATCGTTTGCTAAAACCCGCATCCATGATGTTCGTGAGTCACTTTTTTGACCTTAGCACCAGATAAGCCAAGTTCATAGTTAAAGACAGCCCAACAAGGATGCCTTCCACAAAATCTGAAACCGCGAAGCCTGAAATCTCGAAGTGCACAAATCGTCCAATAAGGATGCCGAGAGCCATAGATATCATGCCTATCGACAGCATAGTTTCACTCTTGAGTCTCATCACTCGCCACCTCGCCAATGTTTAGTGGGTTATTTTATTTAATTTTTGCATGTGTATCCGGTTCTTCGGCGGCGCTTTTTTGGGATGTTTAGCGAAAATGTCATAAATTAGATGCATACACAATAAAGGTGGGTTACATGGTGACTGATGAACAGGAGTTACGCCAAGTTTCTGCCATATTCGGCGCACTGGGCAACCCCACGAGACTGAAGATTGTTGAGTTGGTGAGCGAAACTGAGAGACCACTCCACATAAAGGCTGTGGCGCAGGTACTCAAGAAGGATTACGCTGCGGTTTATAGACACATCAGAGTTCTGGAAGACTGCGGGCTGGTGGGGGTTTACGAGGTTGGACGCTCACGAGTAATATACCTGAAGAACAAGGAACTGATTCAGAACCTTATTGGAACAGCCAAGAAGATGCTGTGAACCCGCTAACATAAATTGACAAAAAAGGCATATAGTTTTGCAAAAAACATAAATATGATTTAGCGTACACCATCTTCTTCTCCTAAAGGTGACAAACAGTTGCTGAAACTAGACACCAAAAAACTTGCACTAGCCAGCATACTAGGAGCACTGGCTGCAGCATCTGAAGTAATAAAAGGACCACCCTTCGACATACCCTTTCCCCTTATGCCAAATGCAATCTCATGGGATCTGACTGGACTGCCCATGATGGTCAGCTTGCTTTTTGCTGGTCCCATTGCTGCCCTATATACATGTGTTATTGGTTGTTCAATCATTTTTCTTCGAGGAAACGTTTATGGCGGCACTCTCAAACTCATTGCCGAATTAGCAACTATTTTGGCTTTTGCCGCAATCCGCAAAGGCTTCATATCAAAAACAGTTGCGGCGGTTGCATCTCGAGTTCTCGTAATGAGTGCAGCAAACTACTTCCTGCTCCCAATATTTTATGCTTGGGCATCACATGAATACGTACTCGGCATTCTGGTGCCATTAGGAATTTTCAATGCCACCCAAGCACTGCTCAACATCATTCCCGCATACATCATCTACAATAGATTGGGTGATTGGTGGAGACTACGCAACCAAGAAACAAATTC
>CAZJLG010000091.1:0-5899 GCA_964546665.1 uncultured Candidatus Bathyarchaeia archaeon | reverse complement strand
AAATCAACGATGGAACCTTCGACATATCAAAATCCTATGAAGGAATAGAAAGCACCATAATCACCATCAACAGCGGTCACTTCCAGATCACTTCAAGCGATGACGGCATTAACGTAGCAGAAGGCGATGGAGGACTTGTTTTTGGACCCCCAGGCGAATTCTACATACACATCAACGGCGGCTTCATCTACATCAACTCAGGCAGTGACGGACTTGACTCAGACGGATACATCACAATGAGCGGCGGTACAGTGATTATCGACGGTCCAGTTCCAAATTCCCCTCCAAATGGTGCCATCGATTATGGTAATGGTGCATTCAACATGACAGGCGGACTGCTAGTGGCAGTTGGAAGTGCCGATATGCAAGTACAGGGTCCAAGCCCAACGTCAACTCAATACTCCGTAATCGTAACCCTTAACACCACAAAACAAGCCAACACTTTAGTGAATATCCAGAACGCTGCAGGCGAAACTGTTCTCACGTTCCGTCCCGCAAAAGCTTACAAAGCGATAGTGTTCTCTTCGCCTTACCTCGCACCTGGTTCATATGACCTGTATTTGGGCGGAAGCTCCACAGGCACGCTCTCTTACGGCATATATGAAGACGGAACGTACATGCCAGGAACCAAATATACCACATTCACTATTTCACAGATTATAACAACTATTGGTAGCGGAGGATTCTTCTGGTGGTAACACGACTGCCGGCACCATAGTGGGGGACAAAGGTTTATTCTTCTGAGTTGCAGAGGGCACATGGCACCAGAACACCCGCGGAGCACCTGCACATACCAAACTTTCCAATAGCAGACCGCGGACGGATATCGTCAGAGAATAAACCTCGAATAACAGCAGGAAGAACATCGTCAAACTTGACCTCTAAAATCGCGCCTGGCTCCTCATAAGCTTTAACCGTGGGTGTGCCACGATCAAAGAAAGAAATGGGACCTAAACCAGTACGCAGATCAATATCAATTGTGATTCGGACATTGCCAACAGGATGAACGTATGCCTCACGGAGATAATCCACCAGAACTACGGGATGTAAAATATTGCGGCAGCACTCCAAATGGAAACATCTGAGAAGTTGATTATCAGAATCAGCAAAAAAAGCAGCATTCCCGCCAATAATACGTTCAGCTTCTTCCCTACTGAGCGTAATACTATCTTTACACACGTACTCGTTAAACTTGTTCTTTCGCTCAAACTTGATAAAATCGTCACTAAAATTGTAGATACGCATCCGATACTTTTTCCGCGTAGGAACCCCCGCCATCTTATCAAAATAAGCGGTGTTCCTGAAGTCGTCGAAATAGAGGCTTCGAATATGATAGCGACCGTCAGGTCCAGCATGTGGGTCCGGCTTAAGAACTGCCCCCAATTTCCGCCTAAGAATTCGGTACTGCATACAAGTAAGATGATACTTCAGCTCATGTCTTAGACAATGCCCATCATATTCCATCAGAAAATCACCTGCGCCTATTACTCAATTTGACGCCAACAACAAAGAGAACACACACCGCCGCCACCACACCAATAAGCAACAGAACAGACCAAACCGAAAACTCGGCGGCAGGATGACGCTGGTTGTTTCCCCAGCCCGGAGTCGTCGACAGCATATGTTCCCAGTTTTCTGACCCGTCAGGCATCCGCCCAAAGGAGACGTCTTGAATCTGTTTCTCATATGTTACCGAGTCAATCAATGTTGTGCCATCAGAAGCAAAAAGTGCGATTGTTTCTCCATTTGCCCGAAGACCAAAACCGCAATGAAGCCCCTCCGAATCAGAGGCGTTGTCAGCCCAGACAACCAAAAAGCCCCCAGCACCTACTGTTGTGCCTTCAGGAAACTGCCATTTCGTAGGATTATTAAGATTATCAGTCAAATACATGCCGCTGAGGTCAACCGATTCGTTGCCGCCGTTGTAGAGTTCAATCCAGTCAGGATTGCTGCCATCAGGCCCCGCAATGGTGGCGCCGTTATCGGCCATGAACTCGTTGATGACCAAACCGTCAGGAACAAAAGCGACTGTTGCAGATGGCCCATTACTCGACCCATCCTCTTCATTCTGCGACCCGGGAGTCGCCGTCAAATAGGTCCAGTTTGCAGTTCCGTCAGGCAGTCTACCATAAGAAACGTCATTAAGCTGCGCTTCAAACACTACAGAATCAATCTCAGTCAATCCGTCACTTGCAAAAAGACCAATTTCTTCACCGCTTGCGTTAAGGCTGAAGCTGGCATGCATCGCCCCCTCTTCGGGGTCGTTATCAGCCCATATCAGCAGAAAGCCACCAGCATCTATTACTGTATCATCAGGAAACTGCCAAGCAGTAGGATTTGAAAGGTCATCAGTCAAATACATGCCGCCAACATCCACCGACACGTTTCGGCCATTGTACAGCTCAATCCAGTCAGGATAACCGCCGTCAGGACATTCAACAGCAGCATCATTGTTCGCCATAAACTCGTTAATGACGAGGTTGTCTGGAACAACAATGTATTGACTAGAGTCGTTAGGGTTTACAGTTTCGCCCAGCGAATTTGATGAATCAGGAGTTGCCGTCATGTATGCCCAGTTTGAACTTCCGTCAGGCAGCCTTGCATAGGAAACATCATCATACTGCTCATCATAGACAATGTAATCGATTGCAGTTTCGCCGTCCGCTGCAAAAATGGCTACAGCCTCGCCACTCGCATTAAGGCTGAAACTTGCATGCAAAAGCCCTCGGTCAGGAAGGTTATCAGCCCAGATGACCAAATAACCTCCAGCTTCTATAACCGTGTTTGCTGGAAACTGCCAATCGTCTGGGTCATCTAAGTCGTCAGTCATGTACATGCCGCTGAGGTCGATTGCCTCAGAGCCCCCATTATATAACTCAATCCAGTCAGGATAATCATTGTAAGGACCAGCAACCGCAACATCATTGTTTGCCATGATTTCGTTGATGAAGAGATTGTCTGGAACAACGATAGAGACGGGTTCGTTGGGATTCACAACCGTGCCCAGACTATTTGACTGCCCACAGGTCGGAGTTAGATAGTCCCAGCCTGAACCGCCATCAGAGACTCTACCATATGAGACATCATTAAACTGCTCAGCATAGACGATTGAATCAATCAGGGTCTCCGCATCTGACGCAAACAAACAGACCGCTTCACCTGTTGCGTTGAGGCTGAAGCTGGCATGCATCGCCCCCTTCTCAGGAGAATTGTCAGCCCAGACAACCAAAAAGCCCCCAGCACCTACTGTTGTGCCTTCAAGAAACTGCCAGGCATCAGGGTTTGCCGGGTCATCGGATAAGTACATTCCGTTGAGGTCAATTGGATCTGTGCCGCCGTTATAGAGTTCGATCCAGTCAGGATACGTTCCGTCGGGACCTGCAACGGCTTCGTCGTTGTTTGCCATAAACTCGTTAATGAAGAGGTTGTCTGGAACTTCAACGGGGATGGGTTCGCCAGGCACCACAACATCACCCAACGAATTTGATGAATCGGGCGTGGGTGTTAGGTAATTCCAGGTGGAACTGCCGTCTGACATTCTGCCGTATGTAACATCATCATACTGTTGTGCAAAGGCGATTGAATCGATTAACGTCTCAGCGTCGGATGCAAGTAGACAAACAGATTCTCCTTGCGCGTTAAGATTGAAATTGGCGTATCCCGTTTTTGGCAAAGTAGAATTGGAGGTATAGATAACCAGAAAGTCTCCAGCATCTATGACAGTGCCGGATGGAAACTCCCATTTGGGGTTATTCAGGTTATCCGTCAAGTACATGCCGCTGAGGTCGATTGCCTCAGAGCCCCCATTATATAACTCAATCCAGTCAGGATAATCATTGTAAGGACCAGCAACCGCAACATCATTGTTTGCCATGATTTCGTTGATAACCAGACCTGCAGGAATGCTTAGAGCCTGATTAGGCTGAGCAGGCGTTACGACTTCACTCAGTATCTGCCACAGACCATCTCCATCCGGAAAACGGCCAAACGAAACGTCTGCATCAAGCGCAGGATACGAAATGCTGTCCACAAGCACATAACCTAAGCCGTCATCCAAGTACAAGTACAGGTCGCCACCGCCGAAGTTGAGGCTGAATGGCGCATGATAGGCTCCTTCACTGGGTTCGTTGTCGAGCCACAGCAACAGGAACTCTCCATCGTCAAGATCTTGTGTGGGCAGTTCCCACTTGTTTGGAGCTTCCGGATCATCGGTCAAAAAGAGGCTGCCAGTGTTCACCAAGCCGGGTCCAAGATTGTAGATTTCAAGCCACGGGTCGTAGTCGCCTTGATTGTCAGCGATTGTACCCTGATTCACAGTCATTAAATCATTCAACTGGAGATCAGTCTTTTCTGCAAATACGTTGAGCTGGGTGTTAACATAGACTGCTCGTCTCGTCACAAAATCGACTGTGGCTTCAAGTTCAGGCTCGAAATCCTCTGGGTTTGTCCACAGGTTAGGGTCATTGTAGACTTCGTCGCGGATAAGGTCAGCCAACTCCTGAATCCTCACACTTATAGACTCTGCATCGAAGCCTTCCCTGAGCATCTGGGCAAGTGCACGAAGATATGTGGTATTGTAAGATTCTACAGCCATGACATTCTTTATCAACGCTAAAGTGTTGTTTGCGTTTTCAACTATGCCTCCAGGTGGGGGGAAGAAACCAAATCCGCCCATTGTAGATGGAGGAAAGATACTATATTCCACGGGGTCTTCTCCAGCACCCATACCTAATCCGAAATTCCCGAATGCCAGGTTGGCATCCCATAATAGATGAGCGAATTGTCCGGTGTCGCTTCGTTCGTAGAGGTAATAGTTGCGGGCGTTCCCAATATACGAGTCAAGGTCGACGAAGAGGTCGAGAATAGCCAGAGAATACATTGCTGACTCAACATCAAAGATGGGCTCAAGTCTGTCGGGCAATTCGGACACTGGCGAATTTGTCAGCACGTTTGTTAACCATATCAGACTTGACCAATCGTTTACATCTTCATTGTTCTTGAGCTCGTACAATCCGTAGTAAGATTCAGGGTCTTGACCCCGATAAGAAAGCGTGCCTTGGCGCTCAACCTTGTAAAGGTTGCCAGTTTCGTCATCGCCAAAACGGCTTTCAACATAAGTGTTGTCAACGTGTTCCATCGCTAAGTAGAGACCATAATATTCATCGTTAACATATAGGCGCGTGTACACGGAACGGGGCGCAGGCACATAGTTGCTGGCAAAGTCCATGAACAGTTTCTCGCGAATCATAGAGGGGTCAAGTGCACCGTTGTTTAGATTCAGTTTTTTTAGACCAAAAAAGTTTGTTTCTTCGCCATCTCCTTCATCATAGATGTTAAAGTCAATCCGGAAAGGCTTCTTGACCTGCGTATCTTCGCCCCCGCCACCACCAAAAAAGAAGCCGCCACCGCCGAAGCCGAAGGTGGATAAACCTTTGAAACGTACTCCAACAGGGTCTAACTCAATGCCGTGAGAAACAAAACGGGCTGGAAAATAGGGGTCCGCCGTGTTGCGGTCATTGTCATGCCCCGCATAGAGAGTATCATACCAGTTAGGGTCATCAAAATACAAGCGAATCTCATGGATGTAGCTGTCGTCAAAAAAGACGTCCGCTTCGTTAACCATTGTTTTTTCGCCAGCCCAAGAATCATACTCCACACCGCTGGCTTGAACAACACCAAACAAGGTACTGCTTAACAGAAGTATAGAACAGAGAATCGCCAGCAGTAATCGTTGGTTATTTAGGTGCAACCTGTTTGTATCCCCATTTTTTAAACCATCTAACCTGCCGTCCACATCACTGAAGAACAGCAGCTAAGCAACATCAGCGTTATAGCTCACAAGCGCTGCGTCCTTTACACCCTTAATTTTCAGCAGTTCATCCACTTTTGATGCATCTTT
>CAZJLG010000090.1:0-5970 GCA_964546665.1 uncultured Candidatus Bathyarchaeia archaeon | reverse complement strand
GTGATTTCTTCGTCGGTTGCGCCTCGGTTTATGTCAATTTTTTCCCGAGTTGGCTCCACGTGGCTGATGTTGACGCGTCTCCGTTTTATTTCAGAGACTTTTTTGGGTCCTGTGATTAGCACAAAGTTTTTGTCTACAAGGTCTACTATGACGCATTTATTTCCTGCTTCTCGCCCTACTGTTTTGACACATATTCTTCCTACTTCTATTGCAGGCAACTTTAACCCTCGTCACTTCTGACTAGGAATACCCATCTTTATACTTTACTCATCCTGAAGGATAGCTAACATCCCAAACAGGAAATTCTCGCTCGTCGGATCGTGAAAAAGGCGGAATATGTATGGAAAATTCAGAAACGTTTTATTCGTCATGTTCGGAATCTGAACAGAGCGCACGCATCCCTCGTAACGGTTGAGCACCAACTCTCCGCAAATCATTTTGCCTCCTGCGTGCGCTCCACACCCCCCATTATGCGAAAGCTGCGTCGAGGTTCTCACGGAAACTGTGACAGGGTTCCTCGGTTTTTCCTGAAAAAAGCTTGTTTTCAACAATGAAGTATTATTAGGCTCCTAATATGCGGGGCTATTGATTTTATTTTTGTTTCATGGCTTCAGCCAACTGTTTAATGAGCTCTTTTTGGCTACGTGTCAGTTTTGTAGGCGTTTGAACAATAACTTCGACGAATTGGCTGCCTTTTCCCCATCCATGCAGATGCGGTATTCCTTTTCCCTTTAACCGAAAAATTGTTCCGCTTTGGGTTCCAGAGGGAATTTTTAGTTTTGCTTCACCCTCAAGGGTTGGAACGTCAATTTTTGTGCCTAAAGCTGCCTGCGGAAAACTTATTTGAGCATGATAAAGTATGTCGTCTCCTCTTCTCTGGAAGAGTTTATGAGGCTTAACATGCACCACAACATACAGGTCGCCTTTGGGTCCACCTTTGAATCCTGGTTGTCCTTCACCCGCCACCCTTAGGCTGATTCCATCTTCGATTCCCGCGGGAACCCTCAACTTTATCTTATGCAGCGCCTGAAGCGCTCCATTGCCCTTACATGTCTGGCACAGATTCTCTACAGGAAAACCTCTGCCGTTGCACTCGCCACAGGGATGTACCTGCGTAAAATACATCCCACCAAGATTCCTTGTGCTGTGTATTTCGCCGCTTCCTCCACATTTTGGGCATTTCTGAGAACCCGTTCCAGGCTTCATCCCGCTCCCGTTGCATGTAGCGCAGACATCATAGCCTGGCACCTCAAGCTCCTTTTCTAAGCCGAGGGCAGCTTCTTCCAGCGTTATTTCAATGTCAGACCGTAAGTCTGCTCCTTTACGAGGAGCGTTTCTTCTGCTACCTCTGCCTCCGAAAAACATGTCGAAGATAGTTCCGAAGCCGCCGAAGCCTAAGTCTCTGAAGATTGATTCAAAGTCTGCGTTTCTGTATATGTCTTCCCGGGAGTATCTTCCATTTATGCCTGCGTGACCAAACTGGTCGTATTGGCTACGTTTCTGGTCGTCAGAAAGCACAGCGTAGGCTTCTGAGATTTCTTTGAATTTCTCTTCAGCATCAGGCGACTTGTTTCGGTCAGGATGATACTGCAGCGCTAGTTTCCTGTAGGCTTTCTTTATGTCCTGTTTTGATGCATCTTTTTGCACACCAAGAACTTCGTAGTAGTCGCGCTTTTTGGACATAAAACATCAGCCTAACGAGTGAAGAGGCGGCTTCACTCTTTTTTGTTTTCCTTTACTTCCTCATATTCCGCTTCTACGACTTTCTCTTTGGTCTCGTCAGCGTTCTCGGTTTTAGCTTGCTGTGCCTGTTGTGCTGCGGCTGCCTGCTGATAAACTACGGTGCCAACCTCCTGCAGGACCTTGGTTAAGGCTTCAGTTTTGGCTTTGATTGTGTCAAGGTCTTGGCTGCTTAAGAGCTGCCTCAATTCAGTTTCTGCCTTGTCAATCTTCTCTACTTGTTCCTTGCCAAGTTTGTCAGCTAAATCCTTCTTGGTTTTTTCAGAAGTGTACAAAAGAGAGTCAGCCTCGTTGCGGACTTCAACCTCTTTTCTTCTCTTTTCATCTTCAGCAGCAAACTGTTCAGCTTGCTTCATCATACGCTCTTTCTCGTTGTCTGAAAGTTTTGTTGAAGCAGTTATGGTTATCTTCTGTTCTTTTCCTGTAGCCAAGTCTTTGGCGGAAACATTCAGTATTCCATCAGCGTCGATGTCAAAGGTAACTTCAATTTGTGGAATACCTCGAGGCGCAGGAGGTATTCCGGTTAGGTTGAACATTCCCAAAGAGACATTGTCAGCAGCCATGGCTCTCTCTCCCTGCAACACATTGATTGTCACTGTGGTTTGGTTGTCGGCTGCGGTTGAGAATATTTGGCTCTTCTTAGTAGGTATCGTTGTATTACGTTCGATGACCTTTGTTGAGACGCCGCCTAAAGTTTCTACTCCAAGCGAGAGAGGCGTCACGTCCAAAAGAAGCAAGTCTTTTACTTCGCCAGCTAGGACACCGCCTTGAATTGCTGCTCCAACAGCGACACACTCCATTGGGTCTACGCCCCGTTCAGCGGGTTTTCCCAGCAGTTCATCAAGGAATTTTCTCACCAGCGGCATTCTTGTTTGTCCGCCGATGAGCACTATTTTGTCTATGTCTTTTGGCTCAAGCTTGGCGTCCTGTAAAGTCCTCATTATTGGAGTCCGTATTTTCTCAACGATTGGTCGGGTAAGCTGCTCAAGCTTAGCCCGCGTTAAAGTGATGTGAAGGTGCTTTGGTCCAGTGGAGTCAGAGGCAACAAAGGGCAGGTCGATGTCAGTTGTCAAGAGAGTGGAGAGTTCAATCTTCGCTTTTTCGCCGCTCTCTTTGAGTCTCCGCATCGCCATTGGGTCGCCACTCAAATCAATTCCTGTCTGACCCTTGAATTCGTCAATAAGATAGTTGACCACAGCGTTGTCCAAGTCTGTTCCGCCAAGCTGCGTATCACCGCTTGTGCCCAGTACCTCAAAAACTCCGCCTCCAAAATCCATAATTGTGGTATCGTTGGTTCCTCCTCCAAAACTGAAAACCAAAATTTTCATCTCCTTCTCCACTTTGTCAAGACCATAAGCCAGCGATGCGGCGGTTGGTTCGTTTATTATCCTTGAAATCTCAAAACCTGCGATTTCTCCGGCATCTTTGGTTGCTTGCCTCTGGTTGTCGTTGAAGTGGGCAGGAACCGTGATTATGCACTTTTTTATTTTTTCGCCCAGAAAAGTTTCTGCATCCCGTTTTATTTTCTGCAGAATAAACGCCGAGATTTGCTGCGGTGAGTATTCTTTACCTTGAACAGTCACTTTGTAGTCTGTTCCCATTTTTCGTTTAATCTCAAAGATTGTTCCTTCAGGGTTTGTCACTGCCTGTCTTCTGGCAGGTTCACCAACAAGCAGTTGCCCATCCTTTGTGAAGGCTACCACCGACGGGAACATTTTGCCTGCGATGGTCGGACCTTCTGCGCTTGGTACTATGACTGGTCTTCCAGCTTCCATGATGGCTGCTGCCGAGTTGGTTGTTCCTAGGTCTACTCCTAGTATTCTTTCTCTGGTTTTTGTTTCACTCATTCTTGTCACTTTCTGAAACTTTACATGCAATCTTCACTATGCTTGGTCTAAGGACCTTGCCTTTGAACATGAAGCCCTTTCTTGCTTCTTCAAGAACGGTTCCACTCTGATGCTCTTTTGTGGGCACTTGAGCTAGAACTTCATGCAGGTTCGGGTTAAAAGCCTGTCCAACGCACTCGAGCTTTTCCACGCCTTCCTGTTCTAACAGTTTATCCAAATTTTTGTGAATCATCTTAATTCCCTCCAAGAGAGCGGTTTTGTTTTCTGTTGTTTCTCCTGCTGAGATAGCCTTCTCTAAGTCATCCAAGAGGTCAACTAGACAGGAAACCGATTTTTCGTTGCTTCTTTGAACCGCCTGCTGAATCTCTTTTTCTACACGTTTTCTGTAGTTCTCAAAGTCTGCCTGAAGATACTTCAAACGGTTCAGATACTCTTTGCTTTTCTCCTGTTCTGCCTCCAATTTTTCTTCGAGTTTCTTCACCATTTCCTCGAAATCTTCTTGCTTTGGAGACTCTTCCATTGGGGCTTCACCAGATTGCTTTGTCAACAAATCCAACTCCAATATTAAAACCCTTTTAGTTTTGCCAGAAACCGACAAGCACAACTGATTGAACAAAACTCTATTTCTTGAAGTTCAGCAGTTCCTTGATTTGATGAATTTCGATGAGGTTGCTTGCGTGTTTTTTGTGTGTTCTGAAGGCGGCGGTGAACAGCACAGTGTCGTTAAGGTCCAGCAGATTCATGCTGTGCAATTTATTTGTGACTGCCAGTAGCCTGTCAGCTTCTTGGCTGTAGTCGTAGTGTACGGGAACTACACCATACACAAGCTCCAGCTGCTTCTTTGACATCGGGCTTGACGTAACCGCGATTATGGGCTGCTTGATCTTGAATCGTGAAATCATCTTTGCAGTGTAGCCTGAACGGGTCAAAGTAACCACCTTATCTAGGGGCATGTCTTGGCAAATCCTCTGGATAGACTGGCTTACAGTATCTGAGATGTTGACGAAGCCCGTGTCTTCTACCGTGCTTTTTGCTGCCTTTTCTGTCTCCAAGGCTATGCGAGTCATCATAGCAACAGACTCTACGGGATATTTTCCGACAGCTGTTTCTCCGGAAAGCATAGTTGAGTCGGTTCCGTCCAGTATCGCGTTTGCTACGTCGCTGACTTCCGCTCTGTTCGGAATAGGCTCCTGCATCATAGATTCCAGCATTTCTGTGGCAGTTACAACAGGTTTTCCTTTCTGGTTGCATCTGCGGATAAGAGACTTCTGAACCAGCGGAACTCTTTCAGGCTCTATTTCGACGCCCATGTCGCCCCGCGCAACCATGATTCCGTCTGACGCCTCCAGTATTTCCTTGAAGTTTCTGATTCCCTCAAAGTTTTCGATTTTAGCAACAACTGTGCCCCCAAATCCTTCAGCCGCTGACCTCAGGTTAGCTACGTCTTTGGCGCTTCTTGTGAAGGACAAAGCAAAAACTTCAATTTCATGTTCTTTCACGAACTCGATGACCTTCAGGTCCCACTCGGAGAGGGTTGAAACCATAAGCTGCTTGTTGGGGATATTGACGCCTTTGCCGTTAGCTATTACGCCGCCGCTTTTAATCAGCAGACGAAGAGTCTCACCCGTTTTTTCTGTGACCTCTGTTCTGATTCTGCCGTTATCTACCAAAATCGCATCGCCAACGGTCATTTTGTCAATGAAGTTATGGTTGAAGCCGACTGCTTCTCCGTTGAAGCCGACCTCCAGAATGTCCCCCTCCTTGGCAACCACGTCTTTGTCGGCTCGAATCCTGATTTCTGGACCCTTAAGGTCAACCATCACCGGAACGTCAGCTACTGCCCGAACATTATCTACGAGAGTTTGGTAGCTGTCAAGGTCTCCATAGGCAGTGTTTATTCTAGCACAGTTCATACCCGCCTCAATCATCTGCTTCAGAGTTTCAATCTGCATGCTGGCGGGACCAATCGTGCATACAATCTTGGTTTTTTTTATCAAGCCAAGTCACCCATCAACTAATGATGGATGTTTCAGCGTTTAAGTCTTGAAGATGCAACTGTTACTCCGATGGCAGCAAGAAGAAGCACAATGCCTACCTCGGAAGCCAAAACGATGGCTTCATGTTCGCTCTGGCTACTCAGTATGCCCAGCAGAGCCCAGACAACCACCAAACTGTATGCTATGTCTTTTCGTGTCACAAGCACAGCCAAGGACAGAAGCAGAGCCACACAGATTATAGCCACAGCCCAAGTAGATGGCTCGATGCCCCATCCGTCCCAGCCAGCAGCAGTCAATGCCACAGACACGTTGGCTATTGTTGCGATGCTTATCCAGCCCAAGTAGACGCTGAAGGGCAAATGCACAAAAGTCATCTCTTTAAGCGA
>CAZJLG010000089.1:0-6008 GCA_964546665.1 uncultured Candidatus Bathyarchaeia archaeon | reverse complement strand
TGGTCAGACTACGAACAGTACCAGAGAGCAGAAAAACTGCGAAGCGTAGGCACTGGACTGGAAAACCCGCGCACAGAAACAAAAGAGGGCTGCCCCTACGACTGCGGAATCTGCCCAGAACACAAATCCCACACTGGACTCGCAATAGTCGACATAACCAACAGATGCAACCTGACCTGCCCAGTCTGCTTCGCCAACGCAGCACAGGCAGGATACGTCTACGAACCCACAAAAGAACAAATCTTCGCGATACTCGAAAACCTCAGAAACAACAAGCCAGTTCCGCCACCAGCAATACAGTTTTCGGGCGGAGAACCAACAATACGAAAAGACCTCTTTGAGCTCGTGAAAAAAGCAAAAGAAGTGGGCTTTCACCACGTAGAAGTCAACACGAACGGCGTCCGCCTAGCCAAAAGCGTCGAATTCTGCCGAGGCCTGCTTGAGGCAGGAGCATCAACAATATACCTGCAGTTCGACGGCTTAACCTCCGACGTTTACAAGTTCACGCGGGGCGTTGACCTTCTTGAAACAAAAATGAAGGCTCTTGAGAACTGCCGTGAAGCAGGACTCAGCGTCGTACTAGTTGTTACGTTGGTTAAAGGCGTCAACGATCACCAGCTCGGAGACATTATTCGATTCGCGATTAAGAACTTCGATTTAGTTCGATGCGTCAACGTGCAACCTGTCTCCATCTGTGGCAGAATCCCAGAAGATGAACGCGAAAAAATGAGGATAACCATACCCGACTTTATGCGCCTCGTCGAGGAGCAGACAGACGGAAAAATCAAGATGTCTGACTTCTATCCCGTACCCACAGTAGTTCCCATATCAAAGGCCATCGGCTCATTAAAAGGCAAAGAATACGTGGAATTCACTGCGCATCCCCACTGCGGAATGGCAACCTACGCCTTTGTCGACGGCGACGACCTGATTCCCATCAACCGCTACGGCAACGTCGACAAATTCATCAGCACCCTCGAAAAGGTCTATGAGGAAGCTTCTAAAGGGCACACAAAAAAAGCCAAATTGCGGCTAGTAGGAGCCCTCCGCCACATCAAATTTGGGCTGCTACGAAAATATCTTCTGCCCATCCTGAGAACAGGCTCGTACGACTCTCTGGGAGACCTTCACCGAAAGATGCTTCTGATATCCTCCATGCACTTCATGGACCCCTACAACTTCGATTTGGAACGCGTTCAAAGCTGCTGCATCCACTATGCTGTGCCTGACGGCAGAATCATCCCCTTCTGCACCATGAACTCTATCCATAGACCAAAAGTCGAAGAAAAGATGGGTGTCCCACTGGAAGAGTGGAAGAAAAAGAACAAGATCGGAATCGGCGAAGTAGCCTAAAATAGGAGAAAGGCTATAAGGAGCGGTTCTTTTTCAAAACTTTGGAGAAGATACTATGGGCGGAGGAAAAAAGAAACAGTCCATTAAGCAAATGACTAAACCCAAGGCACCTAAAGAACCTAAGCATAAAGAAAAGGCAGAGGAGGCACCCGCTGCAAAAAAGAACCTCGGCTTGACGATGCCTGACATCGACAACAAGAAGGTTATAGGTGAACTGAAAGGATTGAAAGTTCTTACGCCCTCTGTGGTAGCGTCACGTTTTAACATACGCCTGAGCTTGGCAAAAGCTTTCCTGAAAGAGATGGAAAAACGGAAAATGGTCGAGTACGTTTCTGGCGGAAAAAACCTCAAAATCTATAAAATACTAGCTCAATAGTATTTAGGGAGGAAGTGGGGCAGAATGGATTTTCCTGAAAGAGTGTACACTAAAGAAGAAGTAAAACAAGCCCGAACTCTAATAGAGAACGGCTACAAACATGATTTAGAAACAAAGGGAAGCCCAGAATTTGTTGCACGAGTTAACAAGGCCCTGCAGTTGATTGAAACTGCGGGATACTGCGATTTTGTGCAAACCTACATCAGAGTTATCCGCGAAATCACTGGGCTAAGCCAGCTCCGCGAAGAAGAAGCAGCTATCTGGTTCAACGTAAAAGCACTTGATGACCCCGTTGAAGATGCCGGATTCATCATCCAGAAGACACAGCAGATGAAGGACTTTATTGAAGGAAAACTCTACTACGAGACTGGAGAAATCAGGGCAGTGAACAAGCGCCTCGAGTTTGTTGAAAACCTAAGAGACAAAACAGACGACCCCGCCCTAAAGAAGAAATGCGAAGAAAACCTCAAAAGATGGAAGGAAGAGCCCTTCCCTTAACGGTTTTCCCCTTTGTTCCACGTTTCAGCAACTTATTTTGGTTTCGTGAAATACCAATCTTCTCGGTCATTATCTAATAGTAACCAGCATTCATTAATTAGGTTACAGCATTCATTTTTGGTCCAGACGATGTCTTGAATTTTTCAGGTTGCTTGTTGTTGCCTATCTGATTGTGTCAAAAAATATATTTTCTGATTGACACTATACTGTTAGCTATGGAAAAAATGACTACATGATGTACATTTTTGGGGGCATTTTTATTTCAAAATTCATTATCGCGTCGCTATTACAGTATCGACTCCATAATAATCTAAAATTGTGAAGGCTTGAAGATATGGTAGGGATTGTGGGGCACATTAATTGTACAGCAAAAAATAGTGAATGGCTTATTTCACAAATGATTAGGACAATACAATTTACGAATGCAGAGCAGGTAATTCAGTGGAATGATGAATTTTTTTCAGCTGCATCAGCCACACACAAAAATAAAAATTCTGAGATGCAACCAGTTTTTGATAAAAAGCGCAATCTTATGGTGATGATGGAAGGTAACCTATTTGATTATGAAGAATCAAAGCTACAACTAATTAGAAACGGTCACAATTTCAAGCATTCTGAAAGTGATGCCGAGTACGTTCTTCATTTGTATGAAGAGCTGGGAGATGATGCATTCAAAGAACTTAATGGCTGTTTCATTATTGTGATATACAACTTAAAAAATCGTGAACTTCTAATCGCAAACGATCGTTTTTCATCACGTCTTCTTTTTTATTACATCCCTCGTGATGGTAAACAGCTAATCTTTGGGACTCAAATGTCATCAATTTTGGTTTATCCAAGTGTTCCAAGAATTTTTGACAAACAATCAATTTTTGAATTTTTCACGTTCCAGAGGGTGTTGGGCTCGAAAACATACTATAAAGACATAAAGGTTCTGAAACCTGCACACGTAATAAAACATCAAAAGGGTAACTTTGAAATTTCACCTTTTTGGCAGATGAAATACAGAAAACCCGCTCGGGCAACTCGAAAAGGAAAAGAATACTATTCTAAGAAACTTGCTTTTGTAATGAAGCAATCATTAGAACGAAAAACAAGAAAAAATATTCGCTACGGACTTTTGCTAAGTGCTGGCTTAGACTCTAGGATGGTTTTAGCTGCCTCAGATAGAATAACTGCGACTTACACTTTTGGTAACAGTAAAAATAGGGAGGTTGAACTGGCAGAGGAACTCTCAAAAATAAAAAAGTGCAAACATGTTTTTCTTAAACGCAGTCTAAATCATTATGCTAACCTGATCGATACTGCAGTAAAGGCTGGAGATGGGATGTTCACGTTCTATCACGCACATACAGTTGGTTTTTTCAAAGAAATTCTGAAAGATAGTGATGCTATTTTTCATGGTAATCCTCCTGAACTTTTTTTCAGAGGTTCAGGTCTACCTCATAAAAGCCTAAGGCTTCTGGGAAAAAATTTTCATTTTGTGAATATTGGCAAAGTTGTACTTGACGATTTAACAAATGACAACCTTCCTTACAAAATATTGAAAAAGATGAACTACAGTTTATTTGATCTTAATCCCAAACAACTTTTCAACAAATCATTTTCAACGAATTTTGAAGAGACATTAACAAACTCGATGAAAAACATTTTAACAGAAGCAGACAACAAAGTTGATAACATTTATGACAAATTCAGTTGGTTTGACATATACTACACTTCTAGGTATCCTTCTTTCTTGTTCCAGCTCACAAACAGGCAATTCATTGATGAACGGACATTCCTATTTGATAATGACGTGTACAATTTGTATCTAGAAATTCCTATTTCCTTTCGCTTAAGTAAAGACGTCTGGCTCGCAGCTATAGCTAAATTGAATATGGACATTGCATCAGTTTTTGACGCGAACAAAGATGCTTCTCCTTTCAAATTTCCAGTTGGTTATCTTCTTAACAAGCTTTGCAGAGTAATCGGCAAAAAACTTCGATTACCAAAAATTCGTGCATTGCATGATTCAGGTTATTATTCAGCACATCAGAACATGGCTGAACTGTTAAGGTGCAACGTAGCTCTCCAGAAACGATTGATGGAGGTAATTGAAGACCCAGAATGCCTTGACCCATCAATTTTTAACATTGAACGGATAACTGGAATGGTTGAAGAACACTTGACTGGGAAAAAAGACTATAACATGTTTTTGTATGCCTTGATTACTTTTGGAAGGTGGAACAAACTTTTCGGACCAAACGCCACAACTGATGGAGAAACTGAGCAGTGAAAATGATTGGACTTATTGGGGGGATGAGTTGGGCTTCAACAGCGTTATACTATAAAATCATTAACCAATTAATTAACGAAAAATTAGGTAATCTGCATTCAGCAAAAATCATAGTGTACAGTATTGATTTTGAGGAACTGTTAACTTTTCAAAAAACTGGCAGATGGTACAAAGCAGCAAATTTTATTGTTCCTTTAGCAAAGGCGCTAGAAAGAGCTGGTGCCGATGTGATATTGATTTGTTCCAACACGGGGCACATGAACTCAGAAATTGTTGCAAAGAGCGTGAATGTTCCTTTGTTACATATCGCAGATGCTACAGGTCAGCAGATAATATCACAGAATCTACAGAAAGTGGCTTTGCTTGGGACGAAATTTACGATGGAAAAAGGTTTTTATAAAAAACGGTTAAGCCAAAAATACGGTATCGACGTTGTAGTTCCTGAACTGGCTGATAGAAATTTAATCCATGATATTATTTACAAAGAATTATGTTTTGGGCAAATAAAACAAACTTCAAAAAAGGAACTAGTAGGTATAATTAGCAATCTAATTCATGATGGTGCACAGGGAATCATTTTGGGATGTACAGAATTACCTCTGTTAATCAACCAAAAGGATGTCAGTGTACCCCTTTTTGACACAACAAAAATACATGCGCTAGCAGCTGTGGATTTTGCCCTAAGTGAATAAGTTTTATAACTATTGAAGCGATTCTGAAATACAAAAAGCTGCACTTTTTAATTTCTTTTGGTGATTAGAGATGAGGAGGGGAGGAGGAAGAAAAATGCGGCTGCTTTTGCGGTTAAAATGTAAGCTTTCCCCACCAAATTATGTCTTCTACTTTTTTCAATATTTAATGCTTGTTGAACAAATTTTTGGAAACAACACTTCCGAAGCTTTTGGCACAGTTCAAAAAACAGAATCAGCAGAGTATAATATTCCCACAATCAGGGCTGTCTTTCTGGTTGAATCCAACTTTCCACACCATTGCAGAAACAGATGACGTTTAGATGTACTTAATAACGGGCTCTTTTTTGATTGCACAAATCCTCTCTAAAGCATTAGACACAGCTGCAGTGGGATTTTCTTTAGGATACCCAATCAAGATTGGACCGTATATCTGCTCATTTTCTTCAAGTTCGAGGGCTTTTACGACTTCAGAGTTACTTTTGACCATTGCACCAAATCCGGTGTAGCAGCTTCCTAGACCAAAAGATGTTGCAGCAATCATTATGTTCTCGCACGCAAGCGCACAGCTTATAGCACCACCTGCTGCGGGGCCTATAACAAAGACTATTACAGGAGCATTATAATATATCACATCTTTAGGCTCATCCATTGCATTGTAAACACATGTAGCCATCTCATAGATTTCTGGATGGCTGTCTTTCATGCCTCCAGTAGCATTTTTCCAGAACGGAAATGCCGTCTGAAAAAGTTTCTGCTTGAACTCTGGATTCTCGACAACAACGAATCGCCAAGGCTGAGACCTCGTTATAGA
>CAZJLG010000088.1:0-6057 GCA_964546665.1 uncultured Candidatus Bathyarchaeia archaeon | reverse complement strand
CATCCTTCAAAATCTTCATCAGAGAACTGCCAGTGCCGCATCCACTGATCAGATGGATAGCAAGGCTCTTCTGTTGCTGAATTAAGGGCTTGGAAATGGGGATAACATGAAGGTAGCCTGTGATAGGATGCTTCTTCACGATGGTGTCAACGCAGAAAACTTTTTTGACGTTTTCGCTTGTCAAAGTATCCTCAGACTTTCCGACCGCAACAATTTTTCCATCCTTCAAAAGAATAACAGAGTCACAGTATCGGGCAGCCAAGTTGAAGTCGTGAAAAACTGCGACTATCAGCAGCTTCTTGGTTTTGCATAGCTCTTTAATGAGGTCCATGATTTCCAGCTGGTTGCCGATGTCTAGGTGGGTTGTGGGCTCGTCCAGCAAAAGAATCTGGGGTTCCTGAGTTAACGCACGCGCTATTATCACACGTTGCCTTTCTCCGCCGCTAAGTTCGGTTACAGGTCTTTCAGCTAAATCCCAAGTGTTGGTTAATTGCATGGATTTCTTTGCTATAGCCATGTCCTCTTTGCTTTCCACGGCGAACCGAGCCATATGCGGATTGCGTCCCATGAGAACCACTTCCAAGGCAGTGAAGTCAAAGGTTACTGGTGTGGTCTGAGGGACTACGGCAAGCTGTTTTGCAACATCCACGGTTTTCATGTCATAGATGTTAGATTCGCCTATGAGTATTGTCCCTTTCTTCGGCTTGAGTAGTCTGCTGATGCTTTTGAGTAACGTAGTTTTTCCTGAGCCGTTAGGACCAAGAATCCCCAAGAATTCGCCGCTCTTAACTGCAAACTGGATGTCCTCCAGAATCTTAGTTGACCCATAATAGCAGTCAATATCTCCGATTGTTAGTTTCACCATAACTTTTTCACCTTGTTGTGTATCCTCCTCGTTTACGGCGGAGCAAATATATGAAAAATGGACCGCCCGAAACCGCGGTTATTACACCAACAGGTAATTCGGAAGGAGCTATTATTACTCTTGCCAAGGCATCACAAAGCATCATGAAGGAAGCCCCCACAATAGCTGAGGTTGGAAGAAGAATACGATGGTCCGGACCCACAATAATTCTTGTCAAATGTGGAATTATCAAACCTACAAAACCAATCAAGCCACTAATGGAAACAGCCGCGGCAGTCATGAGGGCGCCGCAAGCCAACAAAATCTTTTTTACTCTCTCCAATTCAACACCCAAATGCTGAGCCTGCTCTTCTCCTAAAACAAGAATGTTCAGGTCTCGCGAATAGAGATAGACAATTGCTATGCCAATAATGATTAGCGGAAAAATAGTTGTTACTTCAGTCCAGTCGGTGTACGTAAAGCCACCCATAATCCAAAACGTCAACGCATGAAGCCTGTTGCCGGCAAGCAGTTTCAAATAAGTAACTAATGCATTAAAGAAAATGGTTATTGTTAATCCTGAAAGGATTAATGTTGTGACAGGAACTCTTGTTCCTTCTCTTGAAATTACATAAACTAAGAAAGCAGCCCCTAGGGCACCGATGAAGGCGAATACGGGCACCGTGTTTACTCCCAGCAAAGCGACACCTACACCCAGAACGATTGCCACGGCTGCTCCGAAAGATGCGCCGCCCATAGCACCTATAGTGTATGGGTCTGCCATGGGGTTTCTGAAGATTCCTTGATATGCCACACCCGCACCAGCCAAGGCTACACCTACCAAAGCTCCGCCTAGAACCCGAGGCATCCTGATTTGCATGATTATTGATTCTTGGCGCAAAAATTCTTCAGTGCCTGGAGTTTTGACTACGTCACCTAGGAGTGGAATATTTTTTGCGAGTATCGTCAAGAGGTTGTCGAAGGGAATTTGAGAGAAACCTATGTTGAGGGAAAAAATGAAAACAAGCACCAACACGATGGTTAGTAAAATGAAATAGAGCTTCCAGTGGGAGACACGTCTTAAATGTGATTCTCCAGCGTCAATTCCCATTGATGTCCCACAAATATTTTAGGTTATAAAAAAGGGGGAATATTTTAGGGTTACCCAAAGAGCTCCGGATGAATCATTTCTGCTATAGTTTCTAGTGCGTCAACAAGTCTTGGACCAGATCTAGAGATTATGCTTGCGTCGATTATGTAGAAGTTATCGTTCTTAATGGCGGTAATAGAGTCCCATCCTGGTCTACTGGCTATATCGTCGTAGGTTCCCCAAGATATAAGGCCCATATACATGTTAGGGAAAATAATCACGTCAGGGTTCTTTTCGATAACAGTTTCTGAGCTGACAATTGGAAATGAAGTAACTGCATCATGGAAGATGTTTTCGCCACCAGCCAAGGTTATCAGTTCGTCAATGAATGTTCCTGGACCAGCAGTCTGGATGTCGTGGCCATAAACTTCATGGTACACTGTTGGAATGGAAGCTGCACCTGCTGCGGTGTTGACTACGGCGTCTATTCTCTCTCTGAGTTCACTCACGAGTTGGCTAGCTTCAACGTGATTACCAGTTGCTCTGCCAATTAAAAGAACGGCTTCAAGAACGCCGTTGATGGTTTTAGGTTCTACTATCAATACGTTGTATCCGAGGTTTCGCAGAGTTGCGGCAGCGTCTTCACTTGCAGTAGAGGCAAAGATAAGATCTGGGTCAAGCTCAATGATTGGCTCCACGGCGGGTTGCCAATAGTTTCCGATGGTGCTCATGTTGCCAGCTTCTATCCAAGCTGTGAAATTGTAGGGATAGTCACAGACATCCGTTACGCCTACCACTTTGTCGCCTGCTCCAACAGCAAACAACATTTCGGTGTTGCTTGGCGCCAATGAAACAATCCGTTCTGGAGGCTCATTTAGCACTACTACGTTGCCCATATCGTCTACCAGTGTGATTTCTTTGTATCCGCTGAGTTCTTCTTCTAATTGGGTGATGTTGCTTTGGTATTCACCAATCTGCGCCTGTATGTCAGTTAGTGTGCCTTGGATGTCGCTTAGTGAGGTTTCTAGATCAGCGGTGGAGTTTTCTAAGTCAGCAACTTGTCCTTGAAAAGCAACAAATCCGTAACTTGCAACAATTAGCGCGATGATTGCTAAGACAGCAACTATGTATGTGAGAGTTTTATCCATTGAGTATACACCTTTTCTAGGATGGATAATCCATCCCAAACCTATATAAAAGTTGCGAAAAAACAAGCACAGCAAACACAAAACAAGAGAAAAAACTACATAATCGACACGTTAAGATACGCCATACCCTTCGCAGTTTTCTTCTCCACAGACTTCACCTTGAACGGCTTCGAGTAGAGGGGACATTCAAGAACCAACGTGTGGAACTCGCCGTTTTCACCCAAAGGATCAGCGTTTCCAATCTTTGACAGAAACTCGCTGCTTGTCTCCTTACTGATGGTGAAGCCGAGCCACTCCTCCCCCAAGTCCTCCAGGTTTACACCCGTAATCAACGCCTTGAAGCCTAAACCGAAGATTTCATGGAAAAGCTCTGACGTGTCTCTGCCATAGATTGGCTCAAGCAGCTCCAAACCCGTTTTACTGCAGACATCCTTGAGACCAGAAAGATGCGCCTCAACATTGATGTCACCTGCCACCAGTGCATCAACTTCAAGGCTTTTGAGCGCATCAATGAAGGCTCCGTCTTTCTGAAAATCGACAATGGTTAGATGCTTCTTCATGGATTCCGCCAGAATCTTCAGAGATTCAATATTCTCCGAGTGAGGGGAAGGCCAAGGAAGAGTTGGAAGCAAAGTTATCAGATGGTCAACCGTGACGCCCTGCTTTTCGACAAGATGTACAGCGTAGAGCGAATCTTTGCCGCCAGAAAAAAGACCAACTGCCTTCACGAATCAAACAGCCTCCACAGACATTTCCAATCAACACGAAGAGCTATTTAAGAACTTACGTAAACCGATTCTGCAACAGTCTTTTGAGCAGTTCTACTTTACAGTCACTGATTTAGCTAGGTTTCTGGGCATGTCTGGATCGCGTTTACACTCAAGTGCCATGTAGTAGGCGAAGAGCTGCAGGGGAGTAACAAAGGGTATTGGAGACAAGACTTCAGGCAACGACGTGTCTATCTCTATGTAGTCGTCAGCCAGCTTCTTTATCTCCTCATCACCCTTCTCGATAATTACTATTATGGAGGCGCCGCGAGCCTTCATCTCCATGATGTTGCTGATTATCATTTTGTGCGTGCCATCTTTTGGACATACAAAAATCACAGGAAATCCAGGCTCAATCAGGCTGATGGGACCGTGCTTGCTTTCTCCTGCAGGATACGCCATGGAAGGAATGTAGGCAATCTCCATGAGCTTCAGTCTTCCCTCAAGGGCTACAGCCGAGCTTATTCCGCGTCCTAAAAAGAAGAAGGCTGGCTTGCCACTATACTTCTTTGCTAACTGTTTCACCTTTTCCTCTTGACTCTGGATAATCTCCTCAATGATGTCCGGTATCTGCTCCAGCTTTTCCTCGATTTCCTCAATCTCCACGTGAGAAATCTTTCCTCGTTTCTTGGCGAGCCGTATGGCAAGCTGAGAGAGCACAGAAAGCTGACAAGTGAAGGTCTTGGTCGCTGCCACGCCTATCTCTGGACCTGACTGCTGACAGATGTACACTCTTGCAACACGAGTCAGGGTGGAGCCGACAATGTTTGTTAGTCCCAGAACCGTGGCGGCGCGTAGCCTAGCGCTTTCAACAGCGTCTAAGGTGTCGGCGGTTTCTCCGGACTGGCTGACTACTAGTAGGGTGCTGTCGATGTTCACTGATTTGCCGTGTTGTTCAACAAACTCTGAGGCTACTACAGGATGGGTTGCCAAGAAGGACAGCTTAGAAAACATGTAAGATGCTGCCAAGCAGGCATGATAGGAGGTTCCGCATGCCACCAAGAAAACTTCTCCTGCACGGTCAAGGAAGGTGGTCATCAGCTCCAAGTATTTGTCCTGTAGTCGAAGAGTGTTTCTTAACCGTAGAGGCTGCTCATGAATCTCCTTCAGCATAAAGTGTGGATAGCCCTGCTTCTCAGCCATTTCTGGAGCCCAATCTACAGTTTCAGGTTCTCTGCTGACCAGTTTCCAGTCAGCGATGGTCCGGATTTCGTATCCCCCAGAAGTTAAAATAACAAGCTCTCCATCCTGAACGATAACAGACTTGTTTGTCTCTGAGAGAAAGGCGGGAATGTCAGATGCTACATAGAGACCGTCTTCGCCTACTCCAAGAACAAGTGGGCTCTCTTTTCGGGCACAAACAATTTTGTTAGGTTCCGTAGCAGAGACAACCGCGAGGGCATAAGAGCCGTCTAACTGTTTCACAGTCTCGCGGACAGCATCAACAAGAGACATATCTCCCTTCAACTTTTCTTCAACAAGGTGCGCGATGACCTCGGTGTCAGTTTTTGACTTGAAGGTGTGTCCCCGCTCTTCAAGTTCAGTTTTTAGTTCAGAAAAGTTTTCTATGATTCCGTTGTGAACAACAGCAATTTTGTTGTTGCAGTCCGTATGTGGATGGGCGTTTTCTTTGTAGGGTGCGCCGTGTGTTGCCCATCTTGTGTGACCTATCCCAAGTCTGCCTGGAAGATCATCAAGGTTGTGTATTGCGTGAACGGTGTCGATTTTTCCGCTATCCTTTTTTATGAACAGCTGGTTTCCTTGGAGGGTTACGATTCCGACGGAGTCGTAGCCTCGGTACTCAAGTTTTTTTAAGCCTTTATGAATTGTTGGCGCAGCATTGCCTGTTCTTAAGATGCATCCAAATATTCCACACATAATCATTTCCTCATGTTTTTTTAGTCTACATATTAACAGGGATACGGTAATTCTGGTGTATCAGCTTTAGTTAAAGTGAATGAGCGTCTATAAGCATTTTTAGGATTCACGTTGTAGGATTATAAGAAAAATTGTAGAGGTTTATTGTTACACCATATATACGGTACAGGTACCGTTATAGTTGAAATTATAACAGTTCACCGCAAAACACACCCCCACCACGACACCATAAAAAATATGAATCCAAAACTCAACAAAAATGAAGGAGAGCAGTTTGGTTCTCAAAGACTTCCTTTACCCCGATGAAACAATAGTATTCCAGAGCGGCAA
>CAZJLG010000087.1:0-6112 GCA_964546665.1 uncultured Candidatus Bathyarchaeia archaeon | reverse complement strand
CAGTAACATTTAGAACCCCATCACCATTTTGACCTCCAATTGCATATATCTTACCGCCCACGACAGCAACTCCCAAACCACTTCTTGCTGTAGGCATTGGCTCTATGCTTGTCCAGGAATCCCCATTCTCTGCATTCACTTTCTCAATTACCAAAAGAGGGGCTGTAACTACAGAAAAAGCCACCAACAGAACGAATACAGAGACTAGGAACTTTATTGTTCCTTCTTTCATTTAATGACCCATTAAATCAGCAGTTTGAAATTCATAAAAGGGTTTTTGTCAAGAAATCTTGACCAAATTATCTTTCATTTAGTCAAGAAATTTTGACAAGGGTTCCTGCAAAATCTTTATTATTGAAACTGAAAACTTAAACAAGGGAATCTTCAGTGAGTGAACTGCCAGATACTCCGCTCAAAGCTTCATGGCTTCTTGGGATTATAGGAATACTTCTCACGGCATTTATCGGATATTTAATTGGGGCTCTGATAGAACACCCGATTGGACCAGAAGGATTGCCATTTATTGCAGCCATGATTGGCGCCTTAGTTGCATTAGACGTCCTGATTCTTGGGGAAGCCTTGAAATCCAGAAAATAAGTTTGTTTTGATGCCCAAAAAGACCCGTCTACAATCATATTAGGAGACTAATAACAGAAGATTGTTGAAAAAATGGTTTTTTCTGTTTTTCCAAGCAAGAAAACTATTTGTTGTGCAGACCCTTACGCGTTTTTGGTTAACATTTATATGCACCTTATTGACCTTTCACATTTAACCAGCAGTTTGTCTGCAAACTTAAGATTGGAGACAGGCAACGATGAACCCAAGCGACAAAAGCTCTATCATGCGTGTTGTCAAAAAAATCGCCAAAACAAAACTCAGTGGCGTTGCACTTCAGAAACTGGAGCATGTCGCAACCAAGGTGGGCGTAGAAGAAAACGAGCTGCTGCAGCTTTATGTTGAAACCAAGAACCGTTCTATGACAGAAAGTTTTGCATCCACACCTTACAGCGAAAGAATTCTGCTGCTGCCTCAGTGCCTACGCGCCAAAGATTGCCCAGCAGAGATAGGCAAATACGGGTACAAATGCAGGCAATGTGGAAGATGCAGCATCGCAGAAATCATTCAGGTAACCAAAGACTTGGGCTACAAGGGCGTCTTTATTCTGCCTGGGGGAAGTTTAGCAAAAAAGATTCTTGTAGACCTGAAACCAAAAGCGTCGATGGGTGTTGCATGCTCCAAAGAGCTTGTGCTCGGAAGCTTTCTCTGCGAAAAAATGGGAGTTATAGGGCAAGGGTTTGGGTTGCTTAGAGACGGATGCATAAACACAATCGTAGACGTGCAGGGACTCAACGAGGTTCTGAAAGTTCACGTATGACAGCCTAACCAAAGCTGCGGACTACATTAAGAATGTCCTTTGGCGAAAACGGAACAAGAACAGACGATTTAAGGTAGCGCCCAAGCTTCGGAATCAGCCCCACAGCGTCGGTTCCCAGCTTGCAGAGAACAGCCTGCTCCAGAGCACCCAAGGACTCAACTCTGATGACGTCCCGAGAGTGCCTCGACAACTTCACAGCTCGCTCAACCTCAGAAAGAGTTGAACCCAAAACAATCAGCCTATCAAAGCGGTAGCGAATCCAGCTGCTGAACAGAGAAACCTGAGACTCAGAGAGCCAAGCACCAACATGGTTTTTTGCTTTCTCACTGTCTTCAGCAATCCTGACTTCAAGCGGCATATTTTCATACAAACAGAAAAGCTCAACCAGCTCTGGAAGCGGAATCTCCTTGCCGTCATTCAACTGAGCACAAAGCCTCTTCACAGAAACAGTGGCATCCGAAACCTGAGGAGAAAACACGCCCAAATCCACATAGACCATATCTTTGCTTTTGCTGGAAAAAACCACCCTTCCCTGCACAGCAGAAAACGGTTTCAGCTTATCCAAAGAAACAGGTGCTAATCCTATTTCGCGGTCAAGCAAACTCAAAGCCGCGGTTTCGTCCTCGCCCGAGACTTCCAGTTGCATCCATCCACGATCTGTTGTGCCAACCAAGCGCAGCTGAACGTTAAGTCCGCTGACCAAATCTGAATATAGCTTCTCGAAGGTTTCAGGGGCGCCTGAACCGTAAAGCTTCTCAAGCACTGTGACTGTCGGCATTCAAATCTCCTATCAAAGGAACAAGCTCTTCGTGGAGCCTTATAATTCGATCTATGGAAGGATGGTTCTCTCCAAGTTCTCTGCGGAACTTCTCCACTGTCTGTTCTATGGGCACCACCTTGCATCCTTCAATCAGCTTGTCAGCGTAGGTCACAATTTTTTCTTCCAGAGTTGTTGGAAGATAATCCTTCACTGGCCAGCCAAGTTCTTTTGCTTCTTCAGCGGTTATGCCCCCGCCAATGTGACGCCCAATAATGGAGACGACAGCGTCTGGCAGGTTCAGGGACTGGGCAATTTTCACGCCGACAATGGGATGATTTACGTCATGAGTTTTTGAGCGCCCGATATCATGAAGAAGAGCACCAACTTTGACAAGTTCAACATCAACCTTTATTCCCCTCTTTCTGCAGGCTTCAGCAAACTTCACAGCAAGAGCCGAAACCGCCTTACAATGGGCAATAACGCTTTCTGAGCATCCAGCTTCGGAGAGGAGAGTCAGTGCTTTTTGGGGCGAGGGCAGGTTCTCATTCACCTAATTCCTTCCTCAGCGCCTCAACCCGTTCCTTCAGGGCAGTTTTTAGTGTAGTGTTGTCAAAATGCATCAAAAGCTTGTTGCAGGTGGGGCAGCGAAAAACAAGTTCCATAGCCTCCTCAAAGGGAATCCGCTTACACCCCTCCGTGGAACAGTAATAAAAGTCATGGGCCTGCTCATACATAAGCCGTGTTTCCAGCTTTTCTAGAACACGCCGCTTCTGGTTCAAAATGAAGCCTGCAAGCTGATCAAGCTGGAGTCTCCAGTGGAAGATAAACCATCCAGTGGTTTTGTCTCGTGACCGTCTTAGGCCCACCAGCGAATGGTCGTAGAGTTTGTAGAGGATTTTGCGGACGGTGTTGAGCCGTATCTCTGTTTGCGCTGCGATCTCGTCGTCTGTGGTTTCGCCTGCTCCTCTGAGGACGCTGATAATCTGAACTGCATCTTCGCCGCCGAAAGCCTCAGCAACCTTTTGTAACGTTTTATCATCCACGAAAGTTAACATCTGAACCGTCTACTCCACTCAATCTAATACTAAGTCAACAAGGCTTAAATCTGTTACCAAAACCGCCTGTGGACTAGACTCCAACCACTTTTTTGCCTCTGATTTGGGGGACTATTTTCATTTTTGCGTTGTCAGCATCTTTTGAAAGCTCCTGTCCCTCAAAATAGCGGTCAAGAAAAACAGCCAAACTGGAGCATTCCGAATGCGGCTGGTTACCCACAGCAACATTAAAGTCTGAAACAGATTCGTTGTAGAAGGCAGGAGGCACTTTCTGGCTGCCCACAATAACCATCACATCCCTTTTTGCCGCTCTGATTCGTTGCATTACGTCGCTTGTTTGGATGTTTTCTCCGTACGCGGTAAGGTGAACTGTAACCCCATTTTCTGCTTTCCACTCCTTGACCACACGCTTCCAAGGGTTTCCCATCTCAAAATGGAAGCTGCCTCCCCACCGCTCCGTAACCTTTTCGACGGTTTCTTTGACTTTCGGGTCTACCATGTCTGCCATAATAAAGCCAGAAGCGCCTAATGCACGGGCAGTCAATGCCACATGAGACGTGAGCCTCTGGTCTCGGTGCCTGTGCCCCCACCTCAAAACCACAACTTTAGGCTTCACGGCTAAGTGTTCCTCCCAGTTTTTCCACGCGCCCCTTAACCCTGTCCGCAAACCAAGGAATCGCCCTGAAAACAACACGGACGACCTCACCCTCATATTCTATGTTCTGCACATGGGCACGCTCAAACAGCTGCGAAACCAGCGACATGGATTCATCACTGATTTTCACGGAAAACGATACCTCAACAAAACTTTCAAGGTACCCAACAATCTGCTGTTTCAACAAGCCTATGTTGGTTCCACGCAACGCTGAAATCTGAACAGGGTTCGGCGCAATATCCTTCAGGTATTCAGTTTTTCGTTGTAGTTCATCTTTTTCGAGCATATCGATTTTGTTGAGCGCCGTCACCAAAGGTATTCCTGTTGCCCCAATCTTTTGGATTGTGTCTAAGCTGCAGGAAAGCTTTCGGTCGATGTCCTCGTCTGGTTCACTTATGTCGACAACCAGGATAATCACGTCTGAAAGTATGGTTTCCTCAAGAGTGGAATGGAAGGCTTTAACTAACGTTAAGGGCAGACGGTCAATGAAGCCAACCGTGTCCGTCAGCAGAACCTTTCTTTTCGAAAACTCCACCGCACGGGTTGTTGTAGAAAGCGTAGTGAAAACCGCATTGTCAACGGCAACAGTTTCCTCTGTAAGCAAATTAAACAGTGAACTTTTGCCCGCGTTTGTGTACCCAGCCAGAGACACTGAAGAGAATCCCAGCTCATCTCGTCGGGTACGATGTAACTGCCGTTCCTCACGCTTCTTTTTCAGTTTGCCTTCGATCGAACCGATCTGACGCTTAACAGCCTCGTAGTAAATGTCCACTTCATATTTTCCTAATCCCATGAAACCGGGCTGCTCATCCATCCTCGCAAGCTTCACCCGCTCTTTTGCCCTCGACAACTCATACCTGAGGCTAGCAAGCTGAATCTGAAGCTCCGCCTCATAGGTTGAGGCTCTTTTGGAAAAGATTTCGAGAATAAGCTGAAAACGGTCAATGGCGGCTACTCCCGTAGCTTTGGCCAGGTTGTAGGCTTGAAACGGCGTTAGACTGTTATCGAAAATAACCTTTTCTGCGCCAGTTTCTTTCACCAAATCGGCTAGGTCCCTTATTTTTCCTCGCCCAATCTGGTACCGGGGGTCCCGTTTTCTGACCTGCTCAAGAGAACCCTCAACCGTGTATCCTGCTGCATTGGCTAGGCTCCTGAGTTCATCTAGGCTTGGAGGCTCTGACTTAAGCCGCCGTTGAACAATGATTGTCTTCGTTACTTCTTTGCCTCCTTATCCTTCATCTTAAATTGGATAAGGTCGCCTAAGGTTGTTCCGTGGGGTTTAGATGACAGAGCAGGCTGAACTTTAGGCTCTGAGGCAGGCACACGAAGAGTTATCTTCAGCGCATGCTCCAGCTTTTCTGCAAGCGCCAAGTCAGGAATCATTTTGCCGCTTTCGATCTTGCGTATAACCGAAACTTTCTCGCTTATCTTTCTGCCCAGATCCTCATGGCTCAGCGCCAAGCCTCGTCTAGCCTGTCTCACCTGCTGACCAAGATCGTCTACAAGCTCCAGGGTTTCAGTCACGGTTGGACGCTGCGTCCTCTTTGAGAAAGAAATTGGTGTTGCCTGACGTTTTATTCCTCTTTTTGCGCTGCGTGGGCTGGGCTGAGGCGTGGGCTCCCAGTATCCAGAACTTAGTTTAGCGCATTGAGAGCAGACAGACAGCTTGGCGCCCTCAACTATTGCCCTGATAGGGGCACCAAAGATTTGACGACCACATACTTCGCACTGCAAGAGAACTCATCCCTGACCTATTCATCACATGCCAATTCTTTATACTTGTCGATTTTATATAACTTGACTGTTAAACAGCCCACCAAAACCCCTTAGAACCAATAAGCGGCTCTTCTGTTTGACATAAAAGCCGCAAATTATTTAGGGAGACTAAGACTATCATATATTGTGGAGAGATGTTTTAATGCCTATGGCTTTTGTATTGATAAACACGGAGATAGGATCGGAAAACGAAGTTTTGGATGAGTTAAAGAAGATCGACGCAGTGAAGGAAGCTTACATGGTTTACGGCGTTTACGATGTCGTAGCTAAAGTCGGCGCAGACACTATGGACAAACTTAAAGAGATTGTCACATGGAACGTGAGACGACTGGACAAGGTTCGGTCAACCCTCACCATGATAGTGATCGAGGGACAAAAGTAGCCTCCACATCCCCCATTTTCTATCCGCCCTTTCTTTTATCCAAAAGAAACAACTTTGCATGAAAGTTCTTATCCGCCCAACAACCTAACTACAGGCAATGAGCGGAAGC
>CAZJLG010000086.1:0-6118 GCA_964546665.1 uncultured Candidatus Bathyarchaeia archaeon | reverse complement strand
AGTGTGCAAGCTACCTATTTTAACTAAGACAGATTTATAATTTCCGTATAACGTGACGAACAGTTCAACTTCAGCCACAAAATGTACGCATTCAAAATCACAGACAAAGAAAACTGGACAGGTTAGAGATGTGAGTGGCGGATCCGCGGGGATTCGAACCCCGGATCATTGGATTTCTTCTTCGTAGATTAGAAGTCCAATGCCTTATCCTGGCTAGGCCACGGATCCTTGAACCTTCATAGTCTAAGAATTGCTTAGATATATTCTTTCATAAAAACAGACCGCAAAGCTTCAAGGTTACACGATGTAAATCGCGGGACGATAAGGTTTGGCATAACCAGCCTTTCTCTGCGGGTCATGAATCTGCGTGTCGTCCTCCCTGTAAGTGTGGACTTTTGCGTTGAATTCTCTTCCAAAGAATGGCTCAGCTTTCTCCAGCAAAGCGGCTTCGTCTATGACGCCGACCTGCAGCTGCTTCTGCTTCATGTCTTCGGGCATCCGGTTAATTTCTTCTGTGATTCCTTGGGCAAATTTGGCGACCTTTCCTCCCAGCTTTCTTAGCTCTGGATCAGCCATCAGTTCCTTCATCAAGTCGCCTACAGCAAGCGTGCCGGACGCCGATTTTTTGAGTGCTGTCAGGTAGACTTTCCATTTCCATGATGCGGCGGAGTAGTAGTGGATTTCTTTGGGCACCATCTTTGTTGCTCTGAGAATGTTTGAGGTGTCCTCGAGAACGTTCTTGACCATGTTTTCGGTTTCTTCTGTCCCAACATCGACTTTTGTTTCGTCGTAGACTGGCCACTCAGCCAAGGAAACAAAGTCTGTGTGTCCCATTTTGCTCCAGATTTCCTCGCACATGTAAGGCAAAAAGGGCGCCAGCATCCGGGTCCACGTCTCCAGGGCGTCCTTCAGAGTTTTTGAGTTGACAGATTCTTTTCTTCTGATGTACCATCGGAAGTCGTTCCACACTTCGAAGAGGGCGTTTTCTAGGGCGGTTCTGGTCTTTAGCGTTTCCATGTTTTCTGTGACGATTCTGATTCTGTGCTGCAGCATGCCTGTGAGCCACGTTTCCAGTTGTCCAGTTTCTGGCTGTTTCGCTTTGTCGATTATGTTGTCTGCTAGGTTCTGGAAGCCGCGGAGCTTGCTTTTGACGTCTCCGACAGTTTCTTTTCTCCAGTCTGGGTCGTTCATTCCTTCTCCGCCTAGGAGTAGGGCGCAGCGGGTGGCGTCTGCTCCGAAATGGTTGAGGGCGTCCTTGAGGGTGATGAAGTTGCCCTTCGATTTTGACATCTTCTTTCCTTCTATGCTGAGCATGCCGTTTACGCCGACGGCTCGGGGCAGATTGTCTGGAAAGAGTGCAGTGTGCTGGAAGAGGAAGAAGGTCAGGTGGTTGGGGAGCAGTTCTTTGGCTGAGATTCTCATGTCCAGCGGATACCAGTACAGGAACTCGTGTCGCATCTCGTCTAAGATGTTGTTGGGAATCTTTGTTTGTTCTGAAAGCTTTGTTGGGTCGCCTTTTCCGTAGAAGATGTAATCAAAAACTTGTGGGGGCAACTGCTCGGCTTTTATGTTGTGTTTCTTGAGGTGATTGTTTATGGTGTAGAATGCCATGTAGACGGTTGAGTCTGTGAGGGTTTCGACTATCCAGCCTGGGCTCCAGGGGAGGGGTGTTCCTAAGCCGCTTTTTCTTGCGCATGGCCACTCTTTTAGCCAGTCGATGATGTTGAGGAACCATTGGCGGGCTGAGTCAGGGTAGATGGAAGCCTGAGCCAGCGTGTCCTTGGTTTCCTGTTTCCACTTTTCATCCGAGTATTTTATGAACCACTGTTCTTCGAGGAGCTTGACTACGCAGGGAGTCATACATCGGCAGACCACAGCCTCGGGCAGGTCATACATTTGGTCGGCGATGCCCTGTTCCTTGAAGTCTCGGATTAGAAGGTCTTTGACTTTGCTGACTTGCTTTCCTGCGTAGGGTCCGCAGATTTGTTTCAGGGTTCCGCCGTGGAACTCCTTCTTGTAGAGCGTTTTTGTTGCTTCTTCGGCTTTGGGGTCATGCTGGTCCTTCACCTGCATCTGGTCAACCAGTTCGATGGCGGGGTATTCGCCGTAGCCCTCCACTGTGATGAGGGAGACGGGCTGTATCTGTTTGACCTGTTCGGGGTCGATGCCGAATTCTTTGAGCAGTTCAGGGTTGTTTTGGAGGTCTCTTAGGGCTAGCCAGTCGAAGGGTGCGTGGGCGGGGACGCTGTAGACTACTCCTGTTGCGTTGTCTGGGCTCACGAACCAGCCTGGCAGTATCAGCATTTTTATGTCGCTGAGGGGGCTGGTGAACTGTTTTCCGATTATTTTTTTGCCCTTGAAGGTGTCCAAGATTTCGACTTTTTTGAGTTGTTCCCGTAGTTTGTTGGCGGCTGCTTGGCTGATTATCCATTTTTCGCCGTTTACGTCTGCTTTGACGTAGTCCGCGTCTGGGTTTATCCAGATGTTTGTTATGCCGTAGATTGTTTCTGGTCTGAAGGTGGCTGAGGGCAGGATTGTGCCGTCTAGCATCATGTATTTGAGGAGGGTGTACTCTTCGGGGACTACGCCTTCTCCTGTTTGTCTGTCGTGGTCGCCTGTTGGGCTCTGGTCGTGGGGGCACCAGACCACGGGGTAGGTTCCCTTGATGATGTAGCCTTTCTCTCTGAGGCGCTCGGTTTGCCACTCCACAAACTTACTGAAGGTGGGATAGAGGCTGGTGGTGTGGAATTCTCTTCTCCAATCCACGCTGTAGCCGATTCGCTTCACGGACTCTCGGCTGTCGTCCGTGTAGTATTTTGCCATGAAGACGGGGTCAACAAACTTTTTGAGGGTCTCCTCTGAAACGCCGTCCATTTCCGTGAAGGCGCGGATCAGGGTTTCGTCCCCGTTTTTTACGCGTTCGCTTGCTCCGGCTATGGTTTCGCCTGTCCAGTGCCAAGCCCAGGGAAACAGGACGTTGTAGCCTTGCATGCGTTTGAAGCGTGCGAGTGCGTCGACGCGGGTTGCTGTGAAGCCGTGTCCCACATGGAGGGGACCGTTCATGTAAGAGAAGGGAAAAGTGATGAAATATTTTTGTTTAGTTTGGTCTGGGTCTGCCTCGAATATTCTGGCTTGTTCCCACTTTTTTCGCCACTTTTCCTCAGTCTGCTTTAAGGATGTCATTAAAGCCAATGGAGTACCCTGAGCGTTAAAAGTTTTTCAGTCAACCCTTAACTTGCTTCGGTCAGATTTTCAGGAAAAAGACTGTTTTCAACAATCATCTGTTATTTGGAGCTTAATAGACCGTTTATCCTAGAGCTTTGGGAGAGAATAGGTCTGTTTGTGTTAGTTGGCTTTTTGGGATCACTGTGTTGTAGATGAATCCGTCTCCGAAGGGTTCAAGTTGGACTTCTTCGATGGGCTCAGAATCGTTATTGCGGATTGTGTAAATTTTGTCGTTGCTTGCTACTATCCAAGCTATCCTGTAGACGCTCACGGTAATTGATGCGGGTTCTCCGTCACTCCATAGACCAAGTGAGCTGGACCTGCTTTCGTAACACCCAATTGAGCCGATCCGGTGACCAATAAGTGACTGGTTGGCGGTTAAATTGAAGGTGTAGAAGCCTCTAACTACGCTGCTGGAGAGGGAGAAAGACAAACTTTCGAAGTTTCGTGTAATCTTTTCCAGGCTAGTGTAGTTGGGGTTGTAGCTGGTGCCTTCAAACAGGAGGTATTTTTCGGTGAATCCAGTAGACGAGGTTACTTTAATCAGGTAAACTTCCATTTTTGCGTCGCAGGACTCGGTTTCGGCGCTGGAAATGTGCGTAACGTTGAAGTAGATTACGGAGGGGTACTGGTCTATGGGCTGCATCTCAATACCCTCAAAGTGGCTGTGTGTGGTTTCAGAGTCTCTTTTCCCGATATACGCATAAATCACTTCCATGTCAAAGCTGGCAGTGGTTTCCAGCGGCTGTGCCGTTTGCTCTGAATCATCCGAAGACGTTTGTGTGAGCATAGGGTCAGACGAAGGCGGCGCATATATAAACGGCGGCTCTGGCTCATTGCTCGTTTGTGCGGTTTGCTCTGTAATAGGTTCCAAGGACTGTGGAGTTGAATCATTGTCGGATTGTTCAGCAAATGTAGAGGATGCTGGTTCGCCGCCTAACAGGGCTAAAGAAAACAGGATAACAACCATTGTTAGTGCTAAAAAGAAAGCTGGTTCATGATGTCTTCCCAGTTTCTCACGGAAACTCAACATGTTTAACAGCCCCCAGCAACTACTTCAGAAATAGCGAAGAAAAGCTTTTTTGTCAAGAAAACTTGACCTAATAAAACATTTCTTAGTCAAGAAAATTTGACCAGACCACATGGAGATGGAAACTATAGCCAGCTTAGTTTGTTTGCGTCTACGTCGAAGCGGGCGGCTTTTAGTTCCTTGATGAGTTTTAGGTACCAGCCTGTTTTGTGTTCTATCGAGAGAATGTTGGGGTCATCTGGGATTTCGAAGCCCTGTTTTGGCGGGTAGATGGCAGCCACGTTCGTGTTTCCTAGTCGCCCTAGAAGGATACCTAGTTCGTAGATGATGTTTTGTGTTGGATGATGTTTTGTTTGGTCTGGAGATAAGATGACTATAGCAAAGGAGACGTGTGGGTAGGCGGCGATTTTGTCGGTTAATGATTGCGGATTATTGATTATTACGGGTTCGAGTTCTAGCTGTTCCAGTGTGTTGGTTACGTCGGATGTCATCTGGTTGGCTTGGTCATAGACTAGGAAGATTTGGTTTGACCGTACTTGGCTGTTCAGTTTTGTTGGGGCGGGCGGAGACAGGAGCAGCTTCACCTTCTGTAAAAGAACACTTGACGCATTGGCTACTTCCCGCAGTTTCGCCTTTTCCTGTTTGCTGAAGCCAGAATCGAAGGCTTGGTCACTGAAGGACACCTCCTCGATGGGCGTCAGCTGCTTGTAGAAGCCCAGAGACTGCAAATCCTGTAGCAGACTGTTGTATGTTTTGACGTAGTTTTCGTAGCTGCCCCAGAACTCGTTAACAAAATCTTCCCGTGAACTAGAAGCAAGCGCCTCTAAATCTATAATCAAAGAACCAAAATCGACGCCCATCTGCCAAACCACTTTAGAAGAATGTTTCAGCAGCCAAACTAATTTACGTATCCTTCAAATGTGCTGTCGTTTCCAGAAAAAAGACTGTTTTCAACAATCTTCTGTTATTAGGCTTCTAATCTGGTTGGCTGTGGGTTGTCAAGTTAATATATGGCATCTTCTGGTACAGTCTTTAGTGAAAGCATAGTTTAGAGGGAGATGATGGGTATGCCTTCGTTAGCAAAAAAGAACAAACAGAAAAAGAAGAAACACGACGAAAAATGGGGAAAATAACACCAGCCGTGTTAGCTCCCCTTTTTATGCTCAAGCACGGCTCGTATTCTTCTGACTCCTGCTGCGATGCCTTTCTGTTTCTTTATCTTGAAAACGCCCAGCTCGGATGTGTTGTTGACGTGGGGTCCGCCGCAGATTTCTGACGAAAAGTCGCCAACCCTGTAAACTGAAACTGTGTTACCATATTTGTCGTCAAACACTCCTTGAGCGCCGCTTGCCTTTGCCTCATCCACAGTCATTTCTTCCCGCTTAACAGGCAAGCACTTTCTTATCTGCTCGTTAACCAGCTCCTCAACCGCCTTTATCTCCTCGGGCGTCAAGGCTCGGTCAAAGTTGAAGTCGAAACGCAGCCTCTCCGGAGTAATGTTCGAGCCCCTCTGAACAATATCCTTCTTCTTGAGCACAACCCGCAAAGCCTCATTCAGCAGATGGGTTGCGGTGTGAAGCCGCTTAGTTTCAGCTGATGCGTCGCTTAAGCCGCCCTTGAAGAGCTTCTTTGCGCTTGCAGCCGAAACCTTCTGATGCCGCTCATACTCGCGCCTGAACTCCTGCTCGTCAACTTGGACGCCGATTTCTGTGGCTAGCTCTTTTGTCAGCTCGATGGGGAAGCCGAAGCTCTGAAACAGCAAAAACGCGTTTTTTCCGTCGATTCTTGGGCTGTTTTCTGCTATTCGCTGGAACTTTTTCAAGCCCTTCTCCAGAGTTCGCTTAAACTTGGTCTCCTCTTTGC